>CAYMNX010000305.1:0-2700 GCA_964391905.1 uncultured Rhizobiaceae bacterium | reverse complement strand
GAGATAGAGCGCTGCAGGCAGAAGAGCGTGCCAGATCGTATCGAAGGTCGAGAGCCCGACGACGCAAAGGGTGGCGATGCCAAGCAGCGGGCCCAGCAGCAAGATGAAATTGAGCAGCAGGGCCATGGCGCCCCAGAGGAGCGGGTCGGGCAGCCCGCAGAAATAGGTTGCGATGCCGGTGAGCACGCCCACCATCGTATTCATCAGCGTGATGGTTCCGAGATAGATCGAGATATTGCGCTCGATCTCGCGCGAGATTTCGACTGCCTGCTTCTTATCGCCAAAGCTCGGCAGATTCTCGACTAAGCGCCGCAAAAAGAGATCCCCCGCCACCAGCAGGAAGTAGAGCAAGATCAGCATCGACAAAAAGCCGGCGAGAAAGGTTGTCGTGCCGTTGAGCAGGAACGCGGCAAATCCCGAGTTGCGTAGCGTCACGGTCGGCACATCGGTCGCCGGCGCCTCGGTCATTTTTTCAAGTTCCTGGATCGCCGCTTGAAACCGCCCGAATGGCTCGCGCAAAACCTCGAGCCGTGCTTCGAAGCGCGATAGGCTCTCGGGCGCACGACCGATCCAGCTGGCCGCCGGCACCGCGATCGAGCTTCCGATCGCCACCAGCACCCCGAAGAAGGCCAGGAGGATAAGGAGCCCGGCGACGACCTTCGGAACGCGGCACCGGACCAGGAGACGCATGGGCAGCTTCAGCAGGAAGCTCAAGATGAAAGCGAGAATGAACGGCACCAACAGCGCGCCGGCAAAGTAGAGCGCGAATAGGAGCAGGAAACACAGAATGCCGCTCAGTAGCACCGGCACGATTTGCCGCGGTAGCTCCCCGGCTTCGGCTGCGGGGCTGCCCGCACGCAACGCCTGCTGCGATGAGGATAGGGAGGATGCCGCCCTTCCGGCCTCGTCGCTCACGGAATGTGCCTCATCGCCACCACCGTGCCGCTAAAGCGCCCGTTCTCCGCCTCCCCGCCATCTCGTTTCGAGACTTGTCCCGAGCACGAAACCCCGCAAGACCGACCGGGTTCCAACAGCACAATCGCCGAGGGTTGAAAGGGAACTGTTCCGCGAAGCCGCCGTTGATTGGGGACAAACGTCCTCGGCGCTTTCTCCCCCCGCGCCATGACGTTTCGTCCCTCAACTGAGCCGGCGCTGCAAAGCGCCGGCTTTTCTTTCGACAGCCGATCGATACGCCGCGGCAGAGGAACCCGAGACCGCTCCGATCGTTGACAAGCGTCGAGAACGTTGCAGGAGCTTATGATGCGTATGATGACATTGATTGTCGGCCTCGCCCTTGGGCTTGCGGCATGCGTGAGTGTCGAACGTAGCTCGCCGCCACCGCGAACGACCGTCGTTACTCCACCCAATTCATCGACGACCGTCGTGTGCCCGAACGGAGCCACGAACTGCTGATTGATTTGCGGTTCAAGCCGGCGACAAAAGACACTTACCTCCGGCTTGGAGAGTAAGTGCCTTTTGTTCGGGCGGTGGGTGCTGCGCAACCCCAACACGGAACGCGTGGCCTTAGAGGCCGCCAAAAAGGAGCACAATGATCAGGATGATCAGCAACAGGCCGGCGCCGCCCGACGGGTAATAGCCCCAGCCCGCGCTGTATGGCCACGTCGGAAGCGCACCGATAACCAAAAGGATCAGGACAATGAGCAATAAAGTTCTGACCATGAATATTTTCTCCCTACATACAAAAAGGCGACCGTTACCGTCATGCAGCGATTTTAACCTCGTCCGATTCCTCCCCGGGCGCCAGCGCACGATCGAGCGAGCGGCCGAGTTCCATGCGCGCGCGGCACACGCGGCTTTTGACGGTGCCTTGCGCGCAGCCGACGATCTTCGCGGCCTCGCCATAGCTGAAGCCGCTCGCGCCGACCAGCGACAACGCCTCGCGCTGCACCGCCGGTAAAGCGCGGAACGCTCGCTCGAAATCACGCAGCTCGAGTTGTCCTTCTTGCTCGCCGTGATGCCCCGTCGGCTTCGGCAGCGCCGCGTAAGCGGCCGCACGCGAACGCGTGCGCAGCTCATTATAAAATTGATTGCGCAGTATCGTTGATAGCCACGCTTTCATATTGGTGCCCGGCGCAAATTTATCCATGTTGCACAAGGCGCGCAGCGCTGTTTCCTGCACCAGATCGTCGGCCAGCGATCGATCGCGCGCGAGAAGCCGCGCAAAAGCCCGCAGATGAGGAAGCTGTTCGACCAGGAGATCCTGAAAATCCGGCATTACCATGCCCTCCGCATATTCATGACAGTCCAAATCCTCGCGGGCGATTGCGGCACGCGGGAGGCGAGAAGCGCGCATTTTTCGGCGCCATGTCACTTGTCATTCAAAAGGTGCTATTCCGTCTCAAAAATGTCGCCGACAGCTCTCGACGCAGCCAAAATCGGCGAAAGCACCGCCAATCGGTCAGAAACGGCATATGACAAGAAGCTGCTACCGCCGGCGTTGGCCGGCCGAAGCTTCAGGACTTCAGCGCGTCGCGCAACCGCATCGCCAATTCGACACGGCGATACGGCTTGGCAACAGATGGGAATTCCTCGGCGCCGGATGCGAGCTTGGCGTCGCCGGTCGTCAGCAGAACTTTGAGACCCGGCTGCCGCTGCCGCGCCGCTCGCGCAAGCTCGACGCCGCTGATGCGATTGGGAAGAGCGACGTCCGTGAACAGCAGGTCGATGGATTTTTCGCGC
>CAYMNX010000304.1:0-15140 GCA_964391905.1 uncultured Rhizobiaceae bacterium | reverse complement strand
AGGAGGGCCGTGCCACGCTTCATCTCAACCTTCAGAGCGAGCTCAACAGCCTCGTCCATGTCCAGGATCCGAATGCCGCCCTTGGCACCGAACTTGTCGAGGTCTCGACCCTCGATCGCCAGCAGGCGGCGCTCAGCTGGGACGAAATCGATTTCGTGAAGATCGACGCGGAGGGCATGGGCGCTCGCATTCTCGCGGGCGGTGCGGGATTTTTCGCGGCGCAATCGCCGCTCGTCATGTTCGAGGCCAATGATTCCCGCTCGGGCGATGACCCGTCCGCCCTTCCGGCGGCATGCCGTGCCCTTGGTTTCGACGTTTATCGATTGGTCGGGCCGGACCTCATGCTGGTGCCGCTTCAGCCGCGCGAGCCGCTGCGGCCCTTTGAGCTCAATCTTTTCGCCTGCAAGGCGGATCGTGCTGCATCGCTTGCCGCCGAGGGGCTCCTCGTGGCGACACCGCATACCGATGCCACCTTCCCCGAAGGGGGTGGGAACGATCTCTTTGCACGACAGGTTTACGCACCCGCCTTCGGTCGCCTTGCCGCGCGTGCCGGGGCTTATGCCCGGGCGCTCGACGCCTACGCGGTCTGGCGCGACCTGGAGCAGTCGCCGCAGTGCCGCTATGGCGCGCTCTGCGCCGCCTTTGCCGAGGCACAACAGGCCGTGCATGAACGCGCCAATATCGCGCGCATTGCTACCTTGGCCCGCATCGCCTTCGAGGCGAGCGAACGACAATTCGCGGTCGAGATCTTACCCCGTCTCATCCCGTTGCTCGGCGATGGTGCATTGCCGCCCGACGAGCCGCTTTTCCCGCCGATGGCGCGCTACGATACAATCGATCCGCAGGGAATGACGCAGGCCTGGCTCGTGGCGGCGGCGTTCGAGGCCTTTGAGACGGCGCAGTATTTTTCCGGCTGTTTCAAGCCGGTTGATCGGCAAGAGCTTGCCGCGCTCGATTGGCTGCAATCATCGCCCTTTGCCAGCGCGCCGATCGAGCGGCGGCGACAATTGCAGCGCTGGCTGGCGGGATTGCAGCCTGGATTGGCGGCGACGCCGATCTTGGCGCAGCCGGCGCGTGATCATCTCAACCCGAGGCTTTGGGCAGGCGGTTGAGCCTCCGTCGGCTGGGCCAGTATTTGCAGGCCGCGGCGATCGGCGCCCGAGGGCAACGGCACCGCCGGCGAGAAAATCCAGTTCTCGATGTCGTTCTCGACGAGCTCCGCGTCGAGATCGCGCAGCAGCATGTGATAACCCGAGTCGTAATAGGCGAGCGTGCGCTCGCCCGGCGCCACTGGCGGCAACGCGTCGATGAACTTTCGAGTCGGGTCCGCGGGCACCACCTCGTCATGGGCGCCATAGAGCAGGAGGACGCGTTGGCGCAAGGATGGGGCAGCCGCAAAGGCCTGGGTCATGAGATCGACGAGTCCGGCGATGGTGGAGACACGAGTCGCCTTGATGACCATCGGGTCACGCGACAGCTCGCGTAAAATTTCGATATTGTCGGTCGGCCGGATCTTGAGGCTTTCGCCCGTAAAGGTCCAGCTGGGTGCGACATGGTCCATCGTCCATAACGCGACCCGGAGAAAGACGTTCATGGTCTGCCGGCCCCATACGGCCGGCGCGACTAGGATGATGCCGTCGGCTTGCGGCCGTTCGGCGCCGGCAGCGCCCGTCTCGGCGGTGATGACCACGGCGCCCCCCATGCTTTCGCCAAGCAGGTACAGCGGTACGCCGGGATAACGCGCACGCAACAGTCGCGTCATCGCGGCCAAGTCGGAATCGAGAAGATAGGTGCCGGCCCAGCTTCCGCGGCGGGGTGCCGCGCCGAAACCGCGCTGGTCATAGGCGAAGGTCGCGATCCCGTGCCGTGCCCATTCGGCGCCCGGCCCGGCAAAAGCATGGGAGTAGTCGTTGATGCCGTGAACCGCCAGAACCACGGCCTTGACCTGGCCATTGGGCAACCAGGAGCGCAGCGGGAGCCTTGTGCCGTCATCGGCGATAAACGCATCGGCCGTAAGCTGCGGCGTTGTCGCCGGAGCCGCGGCCGCGGGCTGCGACTCTTCGGGGTCGGCGCAACGCGCGAGCAGCAGCGAGAAGAAGACAGCGACGACGGCACGGCGTGCCGCTGTCATGCGTGCCCCTCGCTCGAGCGCGTCAATTGCAGAAAGATATCCTCGAGATCCGCTTCCTGCGAGCTCACGTCCCTGATGGTGAGACCCTGCGCGGCGATCGCGCCGAAAACCGTCGCGAGTTCGGTTCGGCTCGGCGTATACCGCAGCGTCAATTGTCCTGGCGCCACCAAGGTCAACCCCAGTTCCGTCAAAGCGGGCGGTACACTCTCGACCGGCTCGACCAAGGCGACGGTCATGCTCTTATCGTCCACTTGGCGCAACAGCGCGTCCTTGCTGTCGCACGCGACGACGTGGCCGCGATTGATGATCGCGATGCGGTCGCAAAGCTCCTCGGCTTCCTCGAGGTAATGCGTCGTCAGCAAGATCGTGACCCCGCGCGCCTGAAGCTCGCGGACCATGACCCAGAGCTGCCGACGCAGCTCGACATCGACGCCGGCGGTCGGCTCGTCGAGCACCAGCACCGGCGGGTTGTGCACCATCGCTTTCGCCACCATGAGACGCCGCCGCATGCCTCCCGACAGCGCGCGCGCCGGCGCATCGGCCTTGTCGGTCAAGGCCACCATCTCGAGGATGGCCTCGGTCCGGCGCTCACGTTTTGGGACGCCATAGAAGCCCGCCTGCATGTCGAGGAGCTCGCGCGGCGTGAAGAAGAAATCGAGCGTGATCTCCTGCGGCACGATGCCGATCGCCGCGCGCGATTGCCGCGGCTCTTCATCGATATCGATGTCCCAGATGCGGACCGCGCCTGCCGTTTTGATCACGAGGCCCGCGAGGATGTTGATGAGCGTGGATTTGCCCGCGCCGTTCGGCCCCAAGAGCCCAAAAATCGAGCCGCGCGGAATCGCGAGATCGACCCCGTCGAGCGCAACCAGCCCACGACCGTCTCGTTTCCGGTTATAAACCTTGGTAAGCCCCTTGAGCTCAACCGCGAGCGCGGGCGGTTGTGACTCCAGTTCAGAATGGGGCGGTGACTGCACAGTAGAAAGCGGAGAGGAGGCCATTGATTGTACCGGCGCAATGGGTATCATCTGCACGGCAGCGGGGTCAACGAGCGATGCAACCCTTTGAAACCATCTATGTCGAGGACAACATTGTCGCTTGTAACGGCGGCGGCGGACCTTTAGGCCATCCGCGCGTCTATCTCAACCTCGGCGCTGCGGGAAAAGTAGAGTGTCCCTATTGCTCGCGGCTTTTTATTCGTGGCACGGCACCTCAAAACCGCGATGATGGCGTTGCGCGGCAGCCGCCGTCGCCGCCACGCCACCCTGAAGCTTGAGCGCGCCCAAACACGTTTATTTGATCGATGGGTCGGGATACATCTTCCGCGCCTATCATGCGCTGCCGCCGCTAACGCGGCCCGACGGCACGCCCGTCGGCGCGGTGCTGGGCTTCAGCAATATTCTTTTTAAGACGCTGCAAGAAACCGACGCTGATCACATCGCCGTCGTGTTCGACAGCGCGCGTACGACCTTCCGCAATCGCCTCTATGATCAGTACAAGGCGAATCGGACCGAACCGCCCGACGATCTCGTGCCGCAGTTCAAATTGGTGCGTGATGCGACCGACGCCTTCAATGTGTGCCGCATCGAGCAGGCCGATTACGAGGCCGATGATCTGATCGCGACCTATGCGCGCGAGGCCGCCGCGCAGGGGGCGACGGTCACCATCGTTTCCTCCGACAAGGATTTGATGCAGCTCATCTCCGACCGGATCTCGATGTGGGACCCGATCAAGCAGCGCCCGATCGGCGCGGACGAGGTGCGCGAGAAATTCGGCGTCGGCCCGGACAAGGTCATCGAGGTGCAGGCGCTGATCGGCGACAGCGTCGACAATGTTCCAGGCGTGCCGGGGATCGGCCCTAAAACCGCGGCCGAGCTCATCGCCACCTATGGCGATGTCGAAAATCTTATAAAGCACGCCGACGAGATCAAGCAGCCGAAGCGCCGTCAGGCGCTCATCGACAACGCCAAGAATGCGCTGCTGTCGAAAAAGCTCGTGACCCTCGACGATCACGTGCCGCTGCCTTGTCCGCTCGAGGATCTCGCGGTGAAGCCGCTCGATCGCGCGAAGATTCTGGCCTTCCTCAAGGAGCAGAGCTTCCGTGCGCTTTTGAGCCGGGTCGAGAACAAGCTCAACGGTAAAACCGCCGCCGCACCGGGAGCACAGCGGGCGGCGGCGCCGACCGCTTCGGTACAAGCAGCGACAGCCGCCCTCGGCAACGAGCAGCGCTACGAGTTGATTCAGGACATGGCGACACTCGAGCGCTGGATCGCGGTTGCGCGCGAGCAAGGTTTTGTCGCCGTCAAAGTCGAGACCGCTTCTCCTGACAACGCCTTGGCGGAGATCGTCGGTCTTTCCCTGGCGCTGGCGCCGGGCCGGGCCGGCTACATCCCGCTCAACCATCGCGCCGCCAATGGCGAGGGCGCGCTCGATCTTGCCGCGGCAGCGCCGCCGCAGATCCCGCTCGATGCGGCATTGGCGCGGCTGAAGCCGCTCTTCGAGGATGAGGGCGTGCTCAAGATCGGCCACGACGTCAAGCATGATGTGGCGGCGATGGCGCGCCATGGCGTCGCGCTGGCACCGGTCGATTGCACGATGCTGATCTCCTTCGTGCTCGAGGCTGGCGCCCATGGCCATGAGCTCGACGAATTGGCCTCCCGCCAATTCGGCCATGATACGATCCCGTATAAGGATGTGGCGGGATCGGGGAAGAGCCATACCGGCCTTGCCGGCGCGCCGATCGAGAAGGCGCGCGACTATGCGGCGGAGAAGGCCGATTATAGCCTGCGCCTGCATGGCGCGCTGAAGCCGCGGCTCTTGGCCGAGCATCTGCTGACGTTTTACGAAACGATCGAGCGGCCGCTGGTGCCGGTCGTGGCGGCAATGGAAGCGGCGGGCATCGCCGTCGATCGTGACGAGCTGCATCGCCTGTCGCTGGATTTTGCAAAACGCATGGAGGAGCTGGAGCGCGAGATCCATAAGCTCGCGGGCCATCCTTTCAATATCGGCTCGCCGAAGCAGCTGGGCGAGGTGCTCTTCGACGAGCTCGGCCTTCCCGGTGGCAAGAAGAACAAGACCGGCGCCTACGGCACGGATGCAGGCGTGCTCGAAGAGCTGGCGCTGACGCACGATCTGCCGGCGCGCGTCCTCGATTGGCGCCAATTATCGAAGCTCAAGAGCACCTATGCCGATGCGCTGATCGGCGAGATCAACCCGCAAACCGGCCGGGTACACACGACTTTCTCGCTCTCGGGGGCCGCCACCGGCCGGCTCTCCTCGAACGAGCCCAATCTGCAGAACATCCCGATCCGCACCGAGGAAGGCCGCAAGATCCGCCGCGCTTTCATCGCCGCGCCCGGCCATCGCTTGATCTCCGCCGATTACAGCCAGATCGAGCTGCGGCTCGCGGCGCACGTCGCCGGGATCGACGCGCTCAAAGAAGCGTTCCGCGGCGGCGCCGATATTCATGCGATGACGGCAAGCGAGGTCTTCGGCGTGCCGATGGCCAAGATGGACGGCGAGACGCGGCGCCGCGCCAAGGCGATCAATTTCGGCATCATCTATGGCATCAGCCCCTTCGGTCTCGCCCAGCAGCTGGGCGTGCCGCAAGGCGAGGCATCGGAATATATCAAGCGGTATTTCCAGCGCTTCCCCGGCATCCGCGACTATATGGAGCGGATGAAAGAGAAGGCGCGCGAGAAGGGCTATGTCGAGACGCTGTTCGGTCGGCGTGTCCATATTCCCGGCATTAAGGATGTGAATGCGGCGCGCCGCGCTTTCTCCGAGCGCGCCGCTATCAACGCGCCGCTTCAGGGCTCCGCCGCCGATATCATCAAGCGCGCGATGCGGCGCATTCCCCCGGCCTTCGCCAAGGCAGGGCTCAAATCACGCATGCTGTTGCAGGTGCATGACGAGCTCGTCTTCGAGGCGCCCGAAAGCGAAGTCGAGGCGACGAAGAAGCTCGCGAAGGAAGTGATGGAAAACGCCTGCGCGCCGGTCTTAAGCCTGTCTGTGCCGCTCGTCGTCGAAACCGGCGCCGCGACGAATTGGGACGAGGCGCATTAGCGCTGGCGTCGCGTGCTCCCACGCTCCGCTGACGACAGGTCGAGAGTGGAGCTAGAGGCAGGCAACGATGTCGGACAATCGCGGATAAATTCGGAGCTATGCGTCAGCTACCGGCGTGCTCTGGTGGCCCGGTGGGATGTTTGTTAGAGTCGATTAATTAAGTGGGCGGGCACGGAGTTCGGCGGATGCCGCCTCGCTATGGTTTGACATCGATAGGCAACACCGTTGAGATCCTGTCGGCGGACGACCAACGCGTCTTCTGTAGAGCGTGGCGCGTAGACGCTGAGCGTACCGGAAAGACTGTATTAGCCATATTACCCGCGGCCGAAGAGCCGTTCCCGGCCACGCTTGATCGCCTCGCCCATGAATACGAGCTGAAGGACCAGCTCAATGAGGTGTGGGCGGTCCGACCATTGCAGTTCGAGCACGAACGTGGTCGAACGGTACTGGTTCTCGATGATCCAGGTGGTGAGCCGCTTGAGCGGCTCCTCGGCACACCGATGGAAATCGGCGTTTTCTTGGACCTCGCGATCGGTATTGCAGCGGCTTTGGGCAAGCTTCACCAAAGCGGGCTCGTCCACAAAGACATCAAGCCGGCGAATATCCTGGTGAACTGTGCCGACGCGCAGGTACGGTTCACCGGTTTCGGTATTGCGTCGCGCCTATCCCGCGAACGGCAGGCGGCGGACCCGCCGCAAGTTATTGCCGGTACGCTCGCCTATATGGCGCCCGAGCAGACCGGGCGGATGAACCGCTCCATAGATGCCCGCAGCGATCTCTACTCGCTTGGTGTGACATTTTACGAGATGCTGACCGGGCGTCTGTTGTTTACCGCGGCTGATGCGACGGAATGGGTTCACTGCCATGTCGCGAGGCAGCCCGTCGCGCCCGTCAAGCGGGTGGAGAATATTCCTGCGCTGATCTCCGAAATCGTCATGAAGCTTCTCGCGAAGGCGGCTGAGGACCGCTATCAGAGTGCAACTGGTCTCGAGAATGATCTGCGGCGCTGCCTTGCGGCATGGAAGGAAGGGCATCGGATCGATGATTTCCCGCTCGGGGAATCCGATACGCCCGACCGGCTTTTCATTCCGGAGAAGCTTTACGGCAGAGAGCGCGAGATTGCCACCTTGCTGGCGGTGTTTGATCGCGTTGCCGAGAATGGCTTGCCGGAATTGGTGCTCGTCTCGGGCTATGCTGGGGTTGGGAAGTCGGCGATCGTCAACGAACTGCGTCAAATGCTAGTGCCGCGACGTGGGTTTTTCGCGTCTGGCAAGTTCGATCAGTACAAACGTGATATTCCCTATTCGACGCTGGCGCAGGCTTTCCAGAGCCTTGTGCGACCGCTTCTCGGCAAGAGTGACGCCGAATTGGCAAGCTGGCGAGAGGCGCTGCACGAGGCCCTCGGTCCGAATGGACAACTTATCATCGACCTTATCCCCGATTTGAAGCTCATCATTGGCGAGCAGCCACCTATCGTCGAGCTTCCGCCGCAACAAGAACAAAGCCGGTTCCAACTTGTATTCCGGCGCTTCATCAGCGTGTTCGCGCGCGCCGACCACCCGCTGGCACTGTTTCTCGACGATCTGCAGTGGCTTGATATGGCCACCCTCGACCTGCTTGCGGATTTGCTGACCCGGTCGGATCTGCGGCACCTGATGCTGATTGGTACTTATCGAGACAATGAAGTCGATGCCGTTCACCCACTGATGCGGAAGCTCGATGCAGCGCGGAAAGCTGGCACGCACATCGAGGAGATCACCCTTGCGCCACTTGCCCGCCCTCACGTCGAGGAGTTCATTGCTGACGCACTTCGCTCCGAGCCGACGCGGATCGAGCCGCTGGCCCAGCTTGTGCATGAGAAGACAGCGGGCAATCCATTCTTCGTCATTCAATTTCTTTCTGCGCTCGCTGCAGAAGACTTGGTCACCTTCGATCATGCCACGATGCGCTGGGTGTGGGACGTCGACCACATTCGCGCAAAGGGCTACACCGATAATGTCGTGGACCTCATGGTCGGGAAGCTGGCGCGCCTCCCCATTGCGACGCAGGAAGCGGTGCAGCAGCTGGCTTGTCTCGGCAATATTGCCGAAACCACAACGCTGGCGATCGTTCTTGGCGTTTCTGAAGAAGAGGTCCATACGGCTTTGTGGGAGGGCGTCCGACAGGAATTGCTCGAGCGCCTGGAAAGTTCTTACGAGTTTGCTCACGACCGTATACGAGAAGCCGCCTACTCGCAGCTCCCGGAAGAGCGACGGATCGAGGCGCATCTGCTGATAGGCCGCTTGCTGCTGGCGCAGACATCGCTGGAGAAGCGGGAAGAAGCAATCTTCGAAATCGTCAATCAGCTCAACCGCGGCTCCACTTTGATTACGACACGAGAGGAACGCGAGGAGCTGGCGGAGCTCAACCTTATCGCGGGCAAGCGCGCCAAAGCCTCGGCCGCCTATGCATCGGCGCTCACGTACTTCACGGCCGGCGGCGCCCTGGTGGCGGAGGGTTGCCTGGAGCGTCGGCACGATCTGATCTTTGCGCTGGAGCTGGATCGGGCCGAGTGTGAGCTTCTCACCGGAGCGCTGACTGCGGTGCAACAGCGCCTCCCGGCACTGTCACAGCGTGCCAGCAACACGACCGAACGAGCTCGAGTCGCTTGCCTGGGGATAGAGCTGTGGCTCACTCTCGACGAGGCCGGCCGCGCGATCTCTGTCGGTCTCGATTATCTAAGACACCTGGGCATCGATTGGTCGCCACATCCGACAGAAGACGAAGCGCGTCGCGCGTACGAGCGCGTGTCAACGTGGCTTGAAAGCCGCACAATGGAGGAACTCATCGCGCTGCCTTTGATGACGGACTCGGCATCGCTTGCAACCCTCGACGTGCTGACAAAGCTTGTGCCTCCTGCATTCTATACGGATGTCAATCTGGTTGCTCTGACCGTCTGCCGCGCTGTCGCCCTCAGCCTTGAGCGTGGCAATACCGATGCATCGGCCGCGGCCTATGTCCGACTTGGGATGATCGCGGCACTGCGCTTCGGCCAATACCAAGCCGGCTATCGCCTCGGCAGACTCGGCTACGAGCTGGTCGAGCAGCGCGGATTGCGCCGCTTCCTTGCCGAAGTTTATATGAATTTTGGCAACATGGTCACGCCCTGGGCGCGACATGTCAAAACCGGTCGCGATCTGATCTATCGTGCATTCGAGGCCGCAAAAAATGCCGGCGATCTTACTTACGCCGCGGTCTGCAGTCTCCAGCTGAACGCGAACCTCCTCGCCGCGGGCGATCTGCTTCCCGAAGTGCAGCGCGAAATCGAGCGAGCCGTCGCGTTCACGCAGCAGCTGCGATTCGGTTCCGGCACCGACTTCCTCAATGTGCAGCTCGCGCTTGTCCGAACGCTGCGCGGGCTAACGACGAGGTTTGGCTCCTTCGATGACGAACAGTTCGACGAAGTCGAGATCGAGCGTCGCTATGCTCGGCGTCCGGATTTGGCGACTGTGGAATGTTGGTATCAGATTCGCAAATTGCAGGCCCGCTTCATGGCGGGCGACTACACCGCGGCTCTTGATGCGGCGTCGCGGGCGCAACTGCTGTTGGAGCGGTCGTTAACGACCCTCGAGACGATAGAGTTTCATTTTTTTGCCGCGCTCACTCACGCTCAATTCTGCGAGGTGGCATCGACCGGCGAGCGACGACAGCATGTGGACGCCCTCGTTGCGCACCACAAACAGCTGCAAGTCTGGGCTGAGAATTGTCCGGAGAATTTCGACAACCGCGCTGCGCTGGTCGGCGCGGAAATGGCGCGCTTGGATGGGCGGGAATTTGAAGCCATGCGTCTTTACGAACGTGCAATTCAGTCCGCCCGCGCAAATGGCTTTCTGCCCAATGAGGCACTTGCGCACGAGCTCGCCGCGCGCTTCTACGCGGCGCGGGGCTTCGAGACGCTTTCTCACGCTTTACTCCGCAACGCGCGTTTCTGTTACTTGCGTTGGGGGGCTAATGGCAAGGTGCGGCAATTCGACGAGGTTTATCCCGACATCCGAGAGGAAGGCCTCGCGCCCGGGCCGACCCGGACGATCGGTACGTCGGTCGAGCATCTCGACCTCGCGACGGTCATCAAGGTATCCCAGGCTGTGTCGAGCGAAATCGTCCTCGAGAAGCTGCTGCATACACTCATGCGCACGGCCATCGAGCAAGCTGGCGCCGAGCGCGGTCTTTTAGTCCTTTCACAAGGAGCAGAGCCTCGGATCGTGGCGGAAGCCATCACAAGCGATACGGTCGCCGTGCGGCTTCGTGACGAGCCCGTAAGCTCCGTCGCGCTGCCCGAGTCGATCCTTCACTATGTCTTGCACAGCTGGGAAAGCGTTATCCTCGATGATGCTGCGGCCGAAACCGCATTTTCGGCCGACCCATATCTCCAGCATAGGCATGCTCGTTCGATTCTCTGCCTGCCGTTGATAAACTCCGGCAAGCTTGTCGGCGTGCTTTACCTAGAGAACAATCTCGCTTCCCGAGTATTCTCACCAAACCGGATATCAGTGCTCAAGCTGCTTGCCTCTCAGGCCGCGATCTCGCTCGAGAATACTCGCTTATACCGCGATCTTGCCGAACGCGAAGCAAGGATCCGGCGTCTTGTGGATGCCAACATAATTGGAATCTTCATATGGAACGCTGACGCAAGCGATGCGTGGGTCGTCGACGCTAATGATGCGTTTCTGCAAATGGTTGGATACGACCGCGATGATGTTGCAACAGGCCGGATCCGTTGGACGGAACTGATACCGCCAGAAGCGCGCGAACGGGCCCTGAAGGCCCAGGCCGAGCTCGCGCGGGGTGGAACCATTCAACCCTATGAGCACGATTACGTACGCAAAGACGGCAGCCGCATTCCCGTGCTTGCCGGCGTAGCGGCGTTCAATGAAAGGCGCGACCACGGCGTCGCCTTCGTGCTCGATTTGACGGATCGAAAACAGGCGGAAGCCAAAGCACGCGAGAGCGAACGGAACTACCAGGAAGTGCAAGCGCAACTAGCGCACGCGAATCGGGTTGCGACGATCGGGCAACTCACGGCCTCGATCGCTCACGAGGTCAACCAACCGATCGCGGCGACAGTCGCTAACGCCACGGCAGCTCTGCGTTGGCTAGGAGCGCCGGCGCCGAATATCGAGGAGGTCAGGCTGGCACTCGGTCGCATACTCAGGGACGGTCATCGCGCCGGCGAGGTCATCAGCCGAACGCGCACTCTCATCAAAAAAGAGCCGCCAAAGCAAGACAGTTTGGCGATCAATGATGCGATCCTCGAGGTCGTCGCTTTGACGCGTGGCGAAGCCGCAAAAAATGCTGTGACGATCACGACACGGCTTGAGGACGGGATGCCGTTCATTTACGGCGATCGGGTTGAACTCCAGCAGGTGATCCTTAACTTAATAATCAATGCCCTTGAGGCTATGAGCGGCGATCACGATGCGCCGCGCGAGTTGGTGATCAGCACCCAAAAGTCGGGATTAGATGGCGTGCTCGTGACCGTGTGTGACTCGGGACCGGGATTGGCCGCGGAGTTCCTCGATCGACTCTTCGAGCCGTTCTACACGACGAAGCCCAACGGCTTGGGCTTAGGCCTTTCGATCTGCCGCTCAATCATCGAAAGCCACGGAGGTCAGTTGTCGGCACGGGCGAACGATCCGCGTGGCGCCCTCTTTCAGTTCACGTTGCCAATAATAAGCGCGGACTTACGGCTCCATGGGAGAACTTGAAGAGACGAGGTTACCGTTGAGCGTTCCAAAGATTCTCGCCGGCATTGCAGCCGTCGCGCTCTGCGCCGCGATGGCTAATGCCGAGCCCCTGAGAATCCGGGTCGATTGGACGGCAGTGCCTGAGCAATTCGCTCCTCTCATTCCCTCTGTTCCGGAATATGCGCCAAATGTTTACCGGCACTACGGCAAGTCCTATGTCGTCGAGCCGGTAAAATTGGCGGGCGGGGGCGCCACGTTGACGGCATTGGCCACCGGCAATACGGATTTGAGCACCATGGGCCCTCAAGCGCTCGTTCTGGGCCTCGTCAATGCCAAGCTCGATCTTCGTGTTATTGCCAGTCAAATCGC
The DNA here is from genome assembly GCA_964391905.1 of uncultured Rhizobiaceae bacterium. GTDB lineage: Bacteria > Pseudomonadota > Alphaproteobacteria > ATCC43930 > CGMCC-115725 > CAIKMD01. The sequence continues at coordinate 2,852 of CAYMNX010000304.1, read as the reverse complement.
GACGGAGGTGCCCGGCTATCGGCAGACCTATTTCTGGGTGGACAAACATAAAATCAAAACCATCGATGATCTCAAAGGAAAAATCATCGGCGTGAACGCGCGCGGCTCCAATATCGATGCCGCTGCGGAGGTGATCCTTTCAAAGCGCGGCTTCGCATCGCCGCGCGACTACGACATGATTGAGCTACCTTTCTCCTCGCAGCTTTCCGCACTGAAGTCTGCAACGATCGAGGCTGCGGTTCTCATTCCTCCTTTTAGCCTTGACGCTGAAGCGGATCCCAACCTTAAGCCGATCTTCAGCATCGGCGATGCGCTCGGGCCTCTCGAGACGTCGATGTGGGTCGCGAAAGCGGATTTCGTCGCTCGGAATCGCGCTGCGCTCGTCGACTTTCTCGAAGATAATATCCGAATGCGACGATGGATGTTCGATCCGAAGACGCGCATGGACGCCGTCAGGCAGTTGTCCGATCTCACGAAGATCCCGATCGAGAGATACGCCGGCTGGGTGTATACGAGCAAGGATTATTATTACGACCCAGACGCATTGCTCGATGTGAAACGGCTGCAAAAAAATATCGACGATATGGATCGGGCGAAGATCATTCCGAATGCGATTAACGTGTCTCCCCATGTTGATCTCTCGCTGGCGGAAGAGGCAGCGATTCACGCCCGTAACTGAGCTGGCATCGCGGCCGCTTTGCGATGAACAAAGGGTTCATGCTTGAGTCCGCAAGGTCGGAGGCGATCTCGCCTTTCGTTTTGGGCTGGCCGGTACTGCCCACCCGTTGGCGCTGAGAATCCCTGCTTCGTGCAAGACAGCGTCGGCTGCGCGTAGCGCCGTCGGCGCTCCGTTGCTATCGTGCTGTCTACAAGCACGGAAAGGGAGTGAGGGAGGAAGCATGTTGGTTCGATACGTATCTCGGCCTCTGCGCAGTCTTGGCGCAGCATTGATCGCCCTTGCATGTGTGGCACCGGTCCGTGCCGAGGAGACGATCCGTGCGGGCACGCCCGAGGCGACCGGCTTTTCCTTTGCGGTTCCCGATGTCGGTACCGAAGTCGGCATCTTCAAGAAATACGGGCTCGCAGTCGAGCGCATCGATTTCGCGGGCGGCGCCAAGATGCACCAAGCTATGGATGCAGGCGCACTCGACGTCATTATCGGTACCGGCTCCGACATCCTGTTTCTGACGAAGGGCGCGCCTGAACGGGCGGTTGCCGCCTACGCCAACGATCTCAACGCGCTCTCGATCGTGGTTCGCGCCGACGATGCAATCCGGAAAATCGAGGACCTCAAAGGCAAGACGATCGGTAGCAGCACGACCGGCTCCTTCACGAGCTGGATTGCGAAAACGATTGCGGCAAAGCATGGCTTGGGACCCGACGACATCAAGCCCGCCTATCTCGGAACGATGAACGGGATCGTCGCTGGTCTCCTGACCAAGAATGTCGATGCCATCGTCGGCCCTTCTTCCCGATCGCTCCAGCTCGAAGCGGAAGGCAAAGCGCGAATTCTTGCCAACGCCGGCAATGAGATCCAGAATTTCATCGCCAATGTCGTTTATGCGAGCGAGCCGATGATGACAGAGAGGCCGGAAGCGCTGCGGCTGTTCCTGCGCGCTTTCTTCGAGACGATCCGCTACATGAGGGATCACAAGGACGAGGCTGTGCGCATCACGCAAAGATCGAGCCGGCTTCCCACCGATATCGCGGCGAAGGGTTACGATCTGGAGATGCCGACATTCTTTATCGATGGGCATTTCGACCGCAAAAATCTCGCGGCGGTGCAGCAATCGCTCGTCGAGCTGAACCTCATTGACCACGCAGTTCCGGACGATACGCTTATTACCGAGAAATTCTTGCCCTGAGTTCAAGCGCCCAGCAACCACCTCGATTGCTAAAGGAGAAATCGCATGTCACGGCCGAAAATTCGTCACCTCGCGATCTTTGTGCGAGATCCCGACAAAGTCGCCGCCTTCTATCGCAACGTCTTCAAGATGGATGTCGCTCACAAGGCCGAGGCGACAAAATCGGAAGGCAAAGCCTGGTTCCTGACCGACGGCTATATGAGCCTCGCAATCCTTCCGCAGAGGCTCGAGGGTGAGGCCGCCTGCGGGCTCAACCACTTTGGCTTTGCCGTCGAAAACTATGCTGAGATCGCTCAGCAACTGGTCGCGGCGGGGGTGGAGGAACCGAAGAAGCGCCCCGCGACGCGCCCCTATGCCGAATACCGCGGCTGCGATCCCGAGGGCAACTGGTTCGATATATCCGAACACGGCTACGAGCGTGTCGAGACCGAAGCCGAGCGCGCGAAGCGCAAGGAACTCGTGGGAGCTAAGGCTTAGCGACGGAAAGATCGCACCGGCGTGGCGGCGCGGCAGTAGGGTCCGCGCCGCTCGCCTTTAATTCTTCGCGACATCCTTAAGCCAGGCGACGACCGCATTGGCTGCGGCTTCGGGCGTGTCGATATGGCCGGCGTTAATCTGGAGATAGCGGTTGAGCGGGTGCGCCGGCGCGCGGTCGAAGGCGACTTCGCGAGGAAGCTGCGACGGATCGCGGGTGCCGGAAATCCACAGCACCGGCGCCTTGAGTTGCGCCGTGTCGGTAACGAGATTGGCCGGGCCGCTCATATCGTAGAAGCTCAGAAAAACGCTGGGTGTTGAGCGTACCTCGACCGTGACGGTACCGCGTGGTCCCGTATTCGAATCGGTGAAGGTTTCCGCGTCATCGCCGTGGCCAGCCGCAATGAGGCTCTGCGCCCGTTGGAGGCTGCTCGAGACGTCGGGCCGGCTTGCGGCGCGCGGCGGCGGCGCAGGGGCTAGTGCGATGATGCCCTTCAAGCCCTCATGGGTCGA
>CAYMNX010000303.1:0-5810 GCA_964391905.1 uncultured Rhizobiaceae bacterium | reverse complement strand
CGACGCAGATGAAGATCGCGCGCGAAGAGACATTCGGGCCGGTGGCGCCGCTCTTCCGCTTCAGCCGCGAGGATGAAGCCGTCGCAATGGCCAACGACACCGAATACGGGCTGGCTGCCTATTTCTACGGCCGCGACATTGCGCGCGTCTGGCGCGTCGCCGAGGCGCTCGAATACGGCATCGTCGGCATCAATGAGGGCATCATCTCGACCGAGGTCGCGCCCTTCGGCGGCGTCAAGGAAAGCGGCATGGGGCGCGAAGGCTCGAAATACGGCATCGAGGATTACCTCGAGATCAAATACCTCTGCCTCGGCGGGATGTGAGCACAGTAAGGATCGGCAGAGAACCACAAAGGCGCTAAGACACGAAGGAATTCTCTTCTTGGTGCCTTTGTGCCTTCGTGGTTGGCCTTCCGTCACACTGGAAGAAGCATGAACTTTATCGACGCGATCAAGACCTGCTTCGTCAAATATGTCGACTTCACCGGTCGGGCGGCGCGATCGGAATTCTGGTATTGGGAGCTGTTCAGCTTCATTGCCTCTCTGGCCACGGCCGTCCTCTCGCAACAGCTCAACGCAGCCTTTTCAATTGCGACGCTGATACCGTCGATCGCCGTCGGCGCGCGGCGCTTGCACGATATCGACCGCTCGGGCTGGTGGCTTCTTCTTGTTTTTATCCCGGTCATTGGCTGGATTGTCTTGATCATCTGGCAAGTCAGACCGAGCGATCCATCTCCTAACCGCTTCGGCGCACCACCCCTTATGACGCCGATTTGACGGCACCCATCCAACTTCTTAGATGTTGCCTAGAGAAGGCTTCGGAAGGCGCTCGCTTGGCCAAGTGCGATACTCTCATCAAGGGCGGCACCATCATCGACGGCACGGGCGCGCCGGCGATCGCAGCCGATCTCGCGATCCGTGATGGCCGGATCGCGGCGATCGCGCCGAATCTCACCGTCGCGGCAACGCGCGTCATCGATGCGCGCGGCCAAGTCGTGGCGCCGGGCTTCATCGATATCAAGACGCATTCGGATTGGACCCTGCCGCTCAATCCCAAGGCCGAGAGCAAGATCCGCCAGGGCGTCACGACCGAGGTGATCGGCCATTGCGGCTATTCGGTCGCGCCGGCCTTGCCGGGCAAGGCGGACGTCCTGCGCGACTACCTCTCGCCCAGCGCGCCCTGGCTCACCTTCGTCGATCAGAGCTTTCACGATTACCTCGGCCGCTTTCCCGCGACCTCGACCAATATCGTCCCGCTCGTCGGACACAACACCTTGCGGCTGATGGTGATGGGTCTCGCCAATCGCCATGCCAATGACGACGAGATCGCGCGGATGGCGGCGCTCGTAGGCGAGGCGATGGCGGCGGGCGCGGTCGGGCTCTCGACCGGGCTCTTCACCCCGCCCGGCGCCTTTGCCGCGAGCGAGGAGATCGTGGCGCTGGCGAAGGTCGCAAAGCGCTATGGCGGGCTCTATTTCACCCATCTGCGCGACGAGGCGAATGGCGTCTTCGATGCGCTCGACGAGGCGATCCGCATCGGCGGCGAGGCCGCCATTCACGTGCAGATCGTGCATATGAAGCTCTCGGGGCTCGACAATTGGGGCCGAGCCGGCGAGATGCTCGATGCGATCGCGCAGGCGCGCGAGGTCGGCGTCGATATCGATTGCGATCAATATCCCTATACCGCGGCGAGCAATCCCTTGAAGAATTTGCTGCCGCGCTGGGTGCAGAGCGACCGGCTCGACGAGATGATGGCGCGGCTCGCCGACCCGCAGAACCGCGCCCGCATTCGCGACGAAGTCGCGCAGGGTGGCCTCAACAATTTCGGCCGCATCAAGGACTGGGACGCGATCCGCATTTCGGTGAGCCCGAACACGCCGCAATTCGCCGGCCGCACCATCGCGGCGCTCGCGCAAGAGCGCGGCGTCGACGGCATCGATTGCGTCTGCGACTACCTGATCGCCGATCGCTGCGCGACGCGCGTGCTGGTCGATTCGATCAGCGAGGACGATATACGGACCATGATCCAGTCGCCGATGGTCTGCGTCGGCTCGGACGGGAATTGCGTCGCGCCCTATGGGACGACCGGGCAGGGCATGCCGCATCCGCGCTTTTACGGCACTTTCCCGCGTATCATCGGCCATTATTGCGCGGAGCTGCGCCTCATCGATCTGCCGCTCGCGATCTTCAAGATGACCGGCGCCTCGGCCAAGGCGCTCGGCTTCAAGGATCGCGGGCTCCTCCGCGAAGGCTATGCCGCCGATGTGACGATCTTCGATCCGGCCGAGTTCCGCGAGCGCGCGACCTATCAAAACCCCCATCAATACCCGGCGGGAGCCTCGACGACGGTGCTGGTGAACGGTATCGTCACCGTCGACCACGCCGAGCACACCGGCGCGCTCGCCGGCAAGCTGTTGAAGCGCGGGGCTCTAGGAGCAAGTTGATGCCGCAATATGATTTCGATCTTTTCACCATCGGCGCGGGATCGGGGGGCGTTGCGAGCTCGCGCCGCGCGGCCTCTTACGGCGCGCGCGTCGGCATTTGCGAGGACAGCCGCGTCGGCGGCACCTGCGTCATTCGCGGCTGCATTCCGAAGAAGCTGCTCGTCTACGGCTCGACCTTCGCCGATCATTTCGCCGATGCCGCGGGCTACGGCTGGAAGGTGGCGCCGCCGGTTTTCGATTGGCCGAGCCTCATCGCCGCGAAGAACAAGGAGATCAGCCGGCTCGAGGGCATCTACCGCAACCTCTTGAAGGACTGCACCCTGTTCGATGCGCGCGGAACGCTGGTCGATCCGCATACGATCGAGGTCGGCGGCAAGCGCGTTACCGCCGCCAACATCCTGATCGCGACGGGCGGCCATCCGGTCATGCCGCAAATTCCCGGCATCGAGCATGCGATCAGCTCGGACGAGGCGCTCGAGCTGCCGGCGCTGCCGCGCCATATCCTCATCGTCGGCGGCGGTTACATCGCGCTCGAATTCGCCAATATCTTTCGCGGCTTTGGCGTCGATGTCACGCTCATGTGCCGGCGCGAGGAAGTGCTGATGGAATTCGACGACGATGTCCGCGTCGCCATCATGCAGGAGATGCGTCAGCGCGGCATGACATTGCGGACGCGCCAGCAGGTCGAGCGCATCGCCAAGATTCAGGGCGGCATCACCGCCTATACCAAGGCCGGCGAGGAGATCTCGGCCGATGTGATTCTTTATGCGACCGGCCGGAGGCCCAATACCAAGGGCATCGGGCTGGCCGAAGCGGGCGTGAAGCTGCATGAGGATGGGCGCATCATCGTCGATGAGTGGCAGCGCACCTCAGTGCCGCATATCTATGCGATCGGCGACGTCACCGATCGGCTGAACCTGACGCCGGTCGCGATCGCCGAGGGCCGCGCCTTGGCCGAGACGCTCTTCAACGACAACCCGATGCACATCTCGCACGAGAATGTCGCGACCGCGGTGTTCTCGCAGCCGACGATCGGCGCAGTCGGCCTGACGGAGCGCCAGGCGCGCGAGCGTTACGGCGCGGTCGACATCTATCGCACGCGCTTCAAGCCGCTCAAGCACACGCTCTCCGGGCGCGAGGAGCGTACGATGATGAAGCTCATCGTCGACCGCGCGAGCGATCGCGTGCTCGGCTGCCATATGGTCGGGGTCGACGCCCCCGAGATCATCCAGTGCCTCTCGATCGCCATCACCTGCGGCGCCACCAAGAAGCAATTCGACCGCACCATCGCCGTCCATCCGACCGCGGCCGAGGAGTTTGTCACGATGCGCGACAAGGTGCCGGAGCCGAAGCTCGCGGCGGAGTAGCGGGCCTCCCGGATACGTCAATGGCCGGGTCTTCGACCCGGCCATCCACATGTCCCAAATCGTTTAAGACGTGGATGCGCGGGCCGAGCCCGCGCATGACGTTATCAAAAGCTTACCAAGCCACCTGCGTGCGAAGCGCGATGGCGTCGAAATTGCCGCCGATGTTCGCGCCCGTCGTGGCGTTCTGCTTGTCGACGAAGCCGTGCAGGTAGTCGAGCATGAAGCGGATATTATTGTTGACGTACCAGTTGACGCCCAGGGTGACGACTTCCTGGTGACCGCCCGCGACGCCGCCGGTCGTCGTTGCCGGGATGCCGGGGGTGAAGGCGTCATTGAGGTCGATGATGCTGTAGCGCGCCGCGACTTCCCAGGCGCCCCAGCCACCGCCTTTGAGCGAGAAGGGGTGGGCCGGCGAAATGCCCGAATAGGCGCCGCTCGTCGGGATATAGCGACGATGCTCGCCGGTGAGGGTGTAGCTGCCCTGGACATAGCCGCCATCGAAATCGAGATCCGGCGCGCCGCTGCGCTGAACGTTGTAGTGGAAATATTCGGCCTGGGCGAAAGCCGAGCCATAGCCGCCGGCGAACTCGGCGCCGAAAACGCTGGCGCCGGTCACCGGATTGGCGGCCGAGCCGATGATGCCGGTGCCGAGGATCGACGTGGTATCGATGCGCAGCTCGGGCCGGTCGCTGAAGCTGTTGATCTGGCGCACGCCGGCAGTGCCGCCCGTAACATTGTTCGGCGGCTTGATGAGACCTTCGGCATCGGCGCCGATGTGCAACGAGTAATTATCGCTTTGCAGGACTTGATAGGTCGCGCGGCCGAACGCGCCGAATTGCTGGGCGATGCCGGTGCCGTGCAGCGCGCCCGAGGCGCCGCCCGTGCCATAGATGCCGATCCAGGCCCGGTCATTGTTCCAATGGCCGCCGACATTCGAGCGGAAGTCGCCCGCGGCAAGATTGGCGGCGATGACCTGCGGCGAGGCGCGCTCGATGAACATGATGTCATTCGAGCTGGTCGCTTCGTCGAGCGTGAAGGGCGTGTCCTGATAGCCGAGTTCGAAGACGAAGGGCCGCAAGCCGGTATAGCTGATTTCGGCCGTCTCGATGCCGCCGGTTTGATTGGCTGGCGTACCCGGATTGCTTGGGCCGGTATCGTTGGAGCCGCCAAAGTCATAGATCAGGGCATAATTCCAGTCGCCCAATACCTTGCCGATCACGCCGAGGCGGCCGCGGCGGAGATTGACGCCGCTATTGAGGTTCTGCGTCACACCGGCGCCATGCGATTGGGGATTGTAGTCGAGATAGTCGCCCATATCGAAATGGATACGGCCGGTGAGCGCGATCGAGTTCTGGCCGTCGGCGGTCGAGAGCGTCGGCCGGTTGTTCGGCATCGAGGCGACGATGCCGCTGGGCGCCGATGGCTGCGCGGGCTGCGCCCGCATCTGCTCGACGGAGCGCTGCGTCTGGACCTGGTTCTGCTGTTGCTGATTGACCTGGCCCTGCAGCGTCTGGAGCTGCTGGTTCAGCTGTCGGATCTGCTCCTGCAGCGCCCGGATCTGGCTGTTGAAAGCCGAATTCGATTGCGCGTGGCCGGGGGTGGCGAGGGCCATTGCAGCACAGACAGCCACGCTGCCGAGAAGGTAGTTCCTATACGACATTCAAACGTCCTTCAAAGCTTGTTAATTGTACGAATCGCCTGCGCCACCATGACGCGACGCACGCGGCGGATGGTAGGAACGGTCGATGACGGTCCGGGGTCAACTTTGTGGCTTTTTTGTGGCTAGGCCCACCATAATGATGGAAATTCAAGCATGTGGCGCAAATGCAACAGCCATTATGTCCAATAAATGGACATAATTGATTCGCGAGGATCGCGTTTCAGGGGCCGCGGCGCTTCGGGTCGGAGAAATCGACCTTGTGGCCCCAGGTCGAGTCGTAGTCGCGCTGCGTTGCCGCGGGCAGGTATTTGCGCTCGATCTCGCGAATGATGTCGGCACC
>CAYMNX010000302.1:0-8177 GCA_964391905.1 uncultured Rhizobiaceae bacterium | reverse complement strand
GTCGGCGATGTTCTCCGCGCGCTGCATCCGCTCCGGATCGAAGCGCTCGATCGGCGCCAAATGGCGCTGAAAGACGAAATAGCCGCGATAGCCGAGACGACGGAAGAAGGCATGAACGCGCCGGACCGAGCCCGGCGCGTGGCGCTCTTCGGCTTCGACCAGCACGCGCGGCCGGCATCGCGCGATCGTGTGGCGCGCCCCCTGAAGCACGCTGTGCTCGTGGCCCTCGACATCGATCTTGATGAAGCCGACATTGCCGTCATAGACTTCGTCCAGCGGCCGCGTCGCTACCGTGACATCGCGACACGGCGCCTCCTTTTCGGCAACATCGGAGGAGAGCGTCGAAAGGCCCGTGACCGGCTCGCCGTCGATGACCGGGATATGAAGCAAGGCCGTGCTTGCCTCGCGCGAGAGCGCGACATTCTCGACGACGATGCGGCGGCCGAACTTCTTGGCGAGCAACGGCGCAAGCCACGGAACCGGCTCGAAAGCATAGACGCGTCGCGAGTGCCGCTTCATCGCGTGAAGATAGGTGCCGACATTGGCGCCGACATCGATCGAATCCTGATCGGGTCGGCAGAGATGCTTCACCATCCGCAGTTCGATCTCGCCAAATTGGGCGAAATAGAGGGCCTCGCACCAACCAACCATCGGCCACGGCAGGACGGCGCGCAATAAACCCTTGGCCCATTGCAACAACGCGCGCTTATCCGATGGAGCTATTGAAACTCGCACTGATTCACAATTTCACAATCGCCATGCCTCCAAGGTGCGTCGCGCAGTTCGTCATTGTCGAGGAACACCGAAGCAAAGCCCAGAGACTCTGTGATCGCGAGTGATCATGCTGTGGCTCGCCCGCCTCCCCCTGCGACAAGCCACGATCCTCCTCAATCGGCGCGCGGGCGCAAAAGGACGAGCGGCGAGCGCACGACGCGCAGCAACCCGGCGGCGCTCGACAGATTCAATACCGAGCGCCGCGCTTCGAGCAGGAATTGGCGCAGCAGCAAGGGATCGGCGCTGCCGCCGACCTCCTCGATGAAAGAGAGGCGATGCAGCGAATAAAGGCCGATGAGAAAGGCGATGCCGAAGAAGAATGTCCAAGAATGGAAATCGAGCACCTGCAAGGTGAGCTCCTCGGCCCCGCCCTTCCAGGTAAAAGCGAGGGTGAGCTCATGGGAGGCGAAGAAATCGGCGCAGAGGCCGCCGACGATCGGCGCGACCGCCGCAAAGGCCGAGGACACGACACTGTTCGCCGCGAGAAAAGCGGTCGCTTGTCCGCGCGGCGACAGTTTCAGCACGATGTTGTTGGAGGCAAGGGCGACGCCGGCGGTCGATATGCCCATCAGCATGTGGATGACGAAGAGTATCTGGAACGTCATGGCGCTAGCCCAGGGTAGGCCGGTGAACGTCCAGGCGAGCGTGCAGAAGAGGAAAAGCGGCGCCGAGATTCCGAGCACGGCTTTATTGCTGAAGCGATCGATCAGCGTGCCCCAGATGCTGAGCGAGGCGAGATTGCTCAACTGACTGGCGATCGTGAGCACCAGGACTCGCGCCATCGGATAATCGAGCGACCGCAGCATGTAGACAGTGAAGAACGGCGCAGCCAGATTGGAGGCGAAACTCCAGGCGGACAGAAAGATGATGAGGCGCCGGAAATTCACATCGTGAAACGGCGCCGACAGCATTGCCACGGGATGCGTCCGTTTCTCGACCGGCGGCATCGCGACGTCGGGCGTGATCGAGAGCAGATAAACGCCGTAGAGGCCAATGAGCGCGCTCAGGACGAAGAGGCAGGAATAGGCCAGCGCGGGCTCCGCCGAGAAATGGCTTTTCCACTGATCGACCACGACGCCGCCGATGATCGCCAGCGTCGTCGCGAGTGCCGTTGTCGCCGCCGTGCGGCGGCCGAAGAAGCGTCCATAGTCGGTATTGGGCACGAGGTCGCGCATCCAGGAGTTCCACGCGCAACCGCCGATCGCGCCCATCGCCTGATGAACCGCGAGGAAGCCGATAAGGGCAACGATGCCGGTTGATGGACCGAGCACGGGCGCCACGCCGCAGGCCAAAAGAAAGCAACGCCCGATCGCAGAGGCCGAGACGCAGATGGTGCGGCGGGCGCGCCAGCGCTCGACGATGACGACGGCCGGAAGCTGCAGAAGCTGGACGAGGAAGGGAATGGCGGCGATGACGCCGATGGCGGCGTTGCTCGCGCCGAGCGCGACGGCATAACCGGCCAGAAAGACACCGGTCGTGAGCGTTCCCATGGCTTCGCTCGCGAGCCCGTCATAGAGCACCAGCTTAAAAACGCGATCGCCGGTCTCCAGCTGCGAGCGATTATCGTTTCGATCCTCGTCGGCTAGGCTGACTTCGATACCAGGCACTTCTTTTCTCTTGACCAGGGATTCGAAGGTGCGACTGGACCTTGAAGCAAAGGATTATCCGACCGCGCCCGAGAGAGCGCGCATCTCGGGACGCGACGCGACCGCGGATCACCGGACGCGCCGCGACGAGTGATACCGCTAGGCCACCCGCTCGCGAAGACGCTGCTGCTTCACATCGGAAATCGCGGGATCGAGATTGAAGACGCGTTTCGCATTGCCGCCGAGGATATTGCGCTTGGCCTGCTCGGAGAGGAACGGCAGATCGTAGATCGTGCTGGGCAGATCCATGTCCCAATGCGGATAGTCGGACGCATAGAGCAGCTGCGTCTCGGCGTTGATCATCTTGAAGGTAAGCTCCAGCGCCTCGCGATTGTTCACCATCTCCATGGGCTGCGTCGAGTAGTACATCTCGCGCATGTAGTCAGAGGGTCGGCGCTTCAAGAGCGGCACCTCCGAGCTGCGCATCATCCACTCATTGTCGAGGCGTTGCATCAGGAACGGAATCCAGGCGAGGCCGCTTTCGACCCAGACCGTCTTCAACTTCGGGAAGCGCTCGGGCAGGCCGTTGCAGAGCCAGTTGGTGCAATGAAGGATGTTGAACCAGGAGAAGCCCAGCGCATGCGCCGCCATGAAGCGGTTGCAGAGGTTGAGACTGCGATCGCTTCCGCCGCCGCCGAACTGGCTGTGAAAGACGAGCGGCATTTGGCGTTCCTCGATCGCGGCATAGGTCTTCATGTAGGCGTTGTCGTAGAGCGCCTTGTGACGCGCGGTGCAGACCGTGAAGCCGATCACGCCTTTTTTGTCGCCGAAATCCTCGACGACCTTATAGGCCGCCTCGGGATCGTTCATCGGCAGATAGAGCGAGGATCGGATGCGCGGCTCTTCCGCCAGAACCGTCTCGCAGAGCCAGCGGTTATAGGCGCGGGCGAGCGCGACCTCGACCTCGACACGCGGCGTGAACCCCAGCCCCAGCATCGGGGTCGGGAAGAGGCAGAGAAGATCGATTCCGATCGCATCCATCCAGCGCCGCGTCAGCGCGATATCGCGATGCGTGCCGGCCGGCGTCTTCTCCTTGCGGCGGCCGGGATAGCGTGTGACGCGCCCGGCGAGCGGCTGATAATTCCCGGCGCCCGCGATGCCGGCGCCGCCGAAACCCTGATACTTCGCCTGATCGCGCATGACCGGATCCTCGATGAAGGCGCAGATCTGGGCGAAGGATTCGGTCTCGTAGTGATGACCGTCGATATCGATAATCGGGAAGTCTTCGTAGTGGCGTTGGATCGCCTGTTGCGTTGCGTGCTCGAGCAGCGTCGTGGTGTCGAATTCCTCGACCGACAAGTCGCGAAATTTGGTCTCGAAGCCGTCCATGCGTCGATCCTCCTTTGTCCCGCCGCCGATTACCGCGCCGCAACCGGCAGGAATTTCTCGGTATAGAGTTTGCTCATATCGGGTTCCGACGGCAACAGGTTCAATTCGGTGAAGGACGCCGCCAAGATCTTCAGCGCCTTTGGATCGAACCGTCCGTCGTCGGAGAACATCGGCATCACCGCGTCATAAACCCGCCCGGCGATATCGGTTGACACATTCGTGACCCGCGCCGCGATCCTCACCGACTCCGTTTTGTTCTGGCGCATGTAGCGAATGGTATCGAACCAGCCGGCCAGGAATTTGCGCAGATCCTCGGGCCGCTCGGCGATCACTTTGTCGGAGGCGAAGATCACGTGCATGATGAAATCCGGTATGATATCGCCGAACCGCACGAGAATGCGCGCGACCCCCTGCTGCTCGAGCCGCATCGCGATGCCGATATCGTTGGGCATGCCGACGATCTGATCGGTACGCAAGGCCGCGACCTGTGACGAATCTGCGCCCAGCCCGATCATATTGATGCCGTCCGGCCCCCAACCCTGCTGGCGCGACAGCTCGCGCACCAGCCATTCCGGCACGCCGCCCGGCGAAGAGATCGAGACGGTCTTGCCCTTGAGATCGGCGACCGTCTTGACGGGCCCGTCCTGCTTCACGATCAACGTCATGATCAGCGGCCGTCCAGCCATGGCCGCGATCCCGCGCTGGGGTGCGCCTTTCGCAATGAAGGAGAGGCCCGGCCCCGAACCGAGGCCGATATCGACGGCATCGGCCGTCAAAGCCTGCTGCAGCTTCGCCGCCCCGCCAAGCACGAACTCTTCCACCGCGACGCCGTGCTTGGCAAAAATTCCTTCTTCGATGCCGATATCGAGCGGCACGAAGGAGAAGACCTCGCCCTGCGGCTTGCCGACGCGCAGCGTCTCGGCCGCCATCGCCGGGAGAACGACGACGCATAGGCCGACGAGCAGCAGCGCACGCCACCACAACCACGACCTTTTCGAACCGAGACGCCGTTTTTGAGTCCCTGACATGCCCCTCCCCTTTCTTCTTCCCGCTTCGGCGCGTGCCGAGCGCGATGCCTTGCCGCGATTATGCAATCCCAGCCGCGGCTTGGCGACTGGCGAGGAGGAGCCGCGCCGACGCCGCCGATGCTCAGTTCAGCTTGATGATGAGCGTCAGCCGGTCATCGATGGTCGTGATTTTCTTCTCGCCGCAGACGGGCAGCGGAATCTTATTCTTCTGACAGAAGAGAAGCAGCAGCTCGATCAGCGCGTCGCCGGCGAAGAACGCGTTGACCGCGCGCTTGCCGTCGCCGACTTGCGACGTGACCCGAACTTGGGGCTGCGCGCCGCCATCGATGGCGAAAACGGCGCTGCCCGGCAGGATGCGACCCGCGCCGAGGCAATAGCTGCGAATCGCCGCTGTTACCTCCTCGGTCGTGAACATCACATGTCGGACTTCGATGGGCATGACAATATTCGATGGATTCTTGAGAAAGTTCGCCGATGTCTTGAACGAATAATGATTCGTCTTTCGCCGGCATACAATCCGTTAATCTTCGCATTTGCATCAAATGCAAGCAGCTTGCGCCGCTTTAACCATCGCGCTCCGGCTGGCGCTCGAGATGCGGCAAGGGCGAGCGCAAGACGATCACCGCCTGCAGCAAGAAGCCCAACGCCGAGACGATGAGACAGGTCTCGGCGCCGAAAGCGGCGCCGAGCGCCGCGCCGATGGCGGCGCCCATCGGCCGCGCGCCTTGCGTTGCCATGAGGCTGACCGCGGAAGCCCGGCCCAACAGCTCCGGCGGCACCACGGTTTGCCGCAGCGTCGCCGTGCCGATGATCCACAGCATCGGGCCGATACCGATCACGAAAAAGCTGAAGCCCGACAGCCAGCCGGACGGCACCCAGATCGTCAGCGCCATCAAAACCGAGGCGATGAAGCCCGAGACCGGGCCGATGGTGATGAAGGGGCCGAAATCGACGCGCCGCGCGATCGAAGGCGCCAGCAGTGCGCCGCCGACCAGGCCGACGCCGTTCGCCGCCAAGGTCATGCCGATGGCCGAAGCCGAGAGGCCGAGGCGATGAACCGCATAGGGCACGTAAACCGCCTGCATGATGAAGAAGGCGGTGTTGAACACGACCGAGGAAACGAGGATCGGTCGCAGCAAACGGTGGGCGAAGACGAAACCCGCGCCCTCCTGCAAGTCGTGCAGGATGTGGCGCGGCGGCAGCGCCGGTCGCGGCGGCTCGCTGCGCCCCGCGAAGTGCTGCACCGCAGAGGCCGAGAGCGCGGCGGCGAGCGCGAAAGCGGTCGGCGCGCCGAGCCAGCCGATCAGCGCGCCGGCGACCGCGGGTCCGGCGATGAACGCCGTGGTGCGCGCGACTTCGAGCCGCGCATTGGCGGCGCCGAGGCCGTCGCGCGGCACCAGGGCCGGCACCAGCGACGGCGCGGTCACGCCGTAAGCCACCGTGCCGCAAGCGCCGAGAAACCCCAGCAGCGCCAGGATCGCGAGGCTGAGCTCGCCCGCAAGCAGCAAGGCGAGAATGACGAGCAGGGACGCCGCGCGGATCGCCTCCGCCACGGCCATGAGCCGGCGCCGCGAGGTGCGGTCGGCGAGCACGCCGAAGAGGAAGGAGAAGAGCAGAAAGGGCAGCGTCTGCGCCGTCTGCAGCAAGCCGGTCTCGCCCTCGCGCGCGCCGAGCGCCAGCACCGCGACGATCGGCGCGGCGGCAAGCCCGATCTGCTCCGCCGATTGCGCGGCGAGGTTGGACCAGGCGAGACGTTTGAAAGCGGTGGGAAGGCGCGAATTGGATTTGGCGAACATGGGCGCGCAGCCTTAGCATGAGCAGTGGCCGAAGCCCATCGAGCTTTCCTCAACCCAGCGTCGCGGTTCTTGCGATGAATTGTCCTATTGGGCGCCACCCGTTCTACATCACGTAGTAGGAAAGACCATGCTCCGGGCGGCATATTTTGTCACAATGGAGACGCAGCCGGCCCCGAAGCTTTTCATTCTAGGGTGATCCTATCCTTCGGCGATGACGGGCTGCGCCATCGGCTCACGCCATGCGACAGATCGAAACCTATATCGATATCGATGCGCCGGCGCGGCTCGTGTGGTCGATCCTTACCGATTTTCCCGCTTATCCGGCGTGGAATCCCTTCATCATCGCCGCCGAGGGCCAGCCGGTGCCGGGGGCGCGGCTCAAGATCACCATCGCGCCGCCGGGGCGCAAGCCGATGACGTTTCGTCCCGTGGTTCAGATCGCCGCGCGCGAGCGCGAGCTGCGCTGGCGCGGCCGCCTTTTTCTTCCCGGGCTCTTCGACGGCGAGCATACCTTTCGCCTCGAGCAGCGCCGCGAGGCCTGTCGCTTGCATCATGCCGAGCGCTTCTCCGGCCTGCTGCTCGAGCGCTTCGGCGATAAGCTCTTCGAAGCGACCTTGGCGGGCTTCGAGGCGATGAACGCGGCGCTCAAAGCCCGCGCCGAGGAGGAGTGAGCGCCTCCCTCACCCGCTGAGGGTGAGCGAATAGCGCGGGTCGGCCGCGCGAGAGACCGCCTCGGGCAGCTTCAGCTCGCGACGCACGATATTCGTGCCCTGCACCAGCGCCACCATCTTGAAGAAGGCGTGCTTGCGGCTCATGCCCTCGCGGCCCATGCCGCAATCGGATGAGCTCACGAGCCGCTCCGGCGGGATGTATTCGAGCGCCTTGCGGATCAGCGCCGCCACCTGATCGGGCGTCTCGACCTGCAGCGTGTGATGGTCGATGACGCCGATCGCGATCTTCTTGTCCGTGATGGTCTTGCCGATCGCCTCGAGGTCCATGCCGCCCGAGGTGCAGGTCTCGAAGGTCAGCACGTCGGCGTCGCAGCGATTGTAGAGCTCGAGCGAGGGCTTGTAGCTTTGGTTCGAGGCGAACATGCGCTGCTGCGAGGGATTGCCCCAGCAGCTATGGCCCCAGACCTCGCATTTATCGCGCAAGCCCCGGACCGTGCGGTTGAAGACCTCGACCAGGAACTCGAGGGTCATCTCGGCATCGACGCCGCCGCGCAGCCCCAAGAGATGAAGCTGCGGCTCCTCGAGCTGAATGACCTGGCAGCCGGCATTGACGACCTCTTCGAGCTCGTCATGGAGCGCATCGGCGATCGCGAGAATGCGCTCGCGCCGGCTCTTATAGTGATTGTCCTTCAAGGCGAGACCCAGGAGCTCGGCGGTGATCGTGCCGAACTTTATGGGCTTCGTCGTCAGGCCCTGCGCCGTCAAGAAGAGCGGCGTGTATTGCAGCTTGCCGCGGCCTATGGCCGGCCGGTTTTGATGGGCCGCGTGCCGTTCCCACGCGGGCATATTCTGCATGAAGGGCTCGAGGCGCGGCTCCAGCCGACCATCACCGTGCCGATCGGCCGCGGCTAGCTGCAATACACGCCGCTCTTC
>CAYMNX010000301.1:0-6876 GCA_964391905.1 uncultured Rhizobiaceae bacterium | reverse complement strand
CCCCGAGCACCCCCAGCATGAGCTCGCGCGCCGCCAAATGCACGGCTTCGGCGGTATGGTGACGATCGTCCTGAAAGCCGATCTTGCGGGGACGCGCCGCTTCCTCGAACGGCTCGAGATCTTTGCGCTGGCCGTCAGCCTCGGCGGCGTCGAGAGCCTGGTCGAGCATCCCGCTTTGATGACGCATAAAGCGTTGCCGTCCGAGCATCGCGCCGCGCTCGGCATCGACGATGCGCTGGTGCGGCTCTCGGTCGGCATCGAGGACGAGGCCGATCTGATCGCCGATCTCGATCAAGCGCTCGCGTGACGGCAGCGCCATGGCCGACCTCGCGACCACATCGAAAGACACCTCGCTGCGATCCCTTGGCGATCAACGGCCGCTTCTTGCGCGCGCCCTGCTGCTCGGCGAGCGAATCGATACGCATCGCTTCGACGATCAGGAAGAGCCGCTGGCGCGGCTTCCGCTCACGATTCGCGTCTACGAAGGCGGCATCGCCATTCTTTTTCGCTATGGCGTCGTCGTTCTGCTGAATGTCTCGCCCATGGGCGAGAGAGCTCTGATCGAGCGGCTTTCGCCCTTCATCGTCGATCCGTTCGAGCCGCGAGAAAGCGACGAGGTACGGCTCGAGATCCGGCCGGATTCCGATGACCAAATCGATACCGCCGGCACGATCTGCTTGAAGGAAGTAACGCTCGAGCGGCTGCAACTCGTGGCCGATGTGCTGGCGAAGAGCCTCGTCTTGAGCCATTACGAAATTCGCGTCGCGATCGGCTTCGATCGCATCGAGCCGATGGCGGACACGTTGCGCCGGCGCGGACGTCTTGGCATCGCGAGCCGGCCTTTGCTGCGCCAGATCGGCAATGCGCTGCTGGTGCAGCACAAGATGGTCGGCCGCGTCGAGACTGGCGAGAAACCTGAGCTCCTGTGGGATCATCCCGAGCATGAGCGGCTTTACGCCCGGCTCGCCGAGGAATATGAGCTCAGGGATCGCGCCCGCGCCCTCGATCACAAGCAGGATGTGATTCTGCGCACCAGCGAGATCTTGCTCGGGCTCGTCCAAGAGCGCAGCAATCTTCGCGTCGAATGGTATGTGGTGATCCTCATTATCGCGGAGCTCGTGATCGGGGTTTACTCGCTGATCAAGTAGGACTTGCGCCGGGCCCGGCCGAAATCCAATATATTGACAGCGGACGAAGCGGATTTCCGTCGGATCGGTAAAGATGGGGACCGGACGAGGAAGAGAGTGACATGACCAGCTCGAAGCAATTGCGCCTCAACGCCTTCATGCGCCCTGTCAGCCTGCATACCGGCGCCTGGCGCTATCCCGGCGCCTTTTCGGACGCGAATTTCAATTTCGCGCATATTAAACGGTTCGCGCAGACCCTGGAGCAGGCGAAGTTCGACGCCTTCTTCATGGCCGACCACATGGCTGTGCTCAACATGCCGACCGCGGCGCTGAAACGCAGCCACACGGTGACCTCTTTCGAGCCATTCACGCTGCTGTCTGCCTTGGCCATGGTTACCGAGCATCTCGGATTGATGGCAACGGGCTCGACCACCTTCGATGCTCCCTATCACATCGCGCGACGCTTTGCCTCGCTCGATCATTTGAGCGGCGGCCGCGCCGGCTGGAACATCGTCACGACGTCCAACCCCGATGCGGCGCTCAATTTCGGCTTGGAAGAGCATATGGAGCACGGCGAGCGCTATCGCCGCGCGCGCGAGTTCTACGATGTCGTCACCGGTCTCTGGGATAGTTGGGCTGACGATGCCTTCATCCGCGATGTCGAGCACGGCATCTATTTCGATCCCGACAAGCTGCACGTGCTCAATCACAAAGGCGAATTTTTCTCGGTGCGCGGCCCGCTCAATATCGCCCGGCCGATCCAAGGCTGGCCCGTCATCGTCCAGGCCGGCGCCTCCGAGGCCGGACGCCAGCTTGCGGCCGAAACGGCCGAGGCCGTGTTCACGGCGCAGGCCGATGTCAAAGCCGGCCAACGCTTTTACGCCGACGTAAAAGGCCGGATGAAGAAGCTCGGACGCAATCCCGACCACATGAAGATCATGCCCGGCTGCTTCGTCATCGTCGGCGATACGCTCGACGAGGCGCGCAAGAAGCGCGCCGTGCTCGACAGTCTCGTCCATTACGACAGCGGCATCTCCTCCCTGTCGATCGCGCTGGGTCACGATGCCTCGGGCTTCGATCCCGACGGTCCGCTGCCCGAGATCCCCGAAAGCAACGCCAGCAAGAGCGGGCGCGAGCGCGTCATCGACCTGGCAAAGCGTGAGAATCTCACCGTGCGTCAGCTCGCGCAGCGCCTCGGCGGCTATTCCGGCCTGGCCATGCTCGGCACCCCCGCGATGATCGCCGATCAGATGGAGGAGTGGCTGATGACCGAAGCCTCCGACGGCTTCACCATCCAGTTCCCTTTCCTACCCGGCGGGCTCGATGAGTTCGTCGCGCGCGTCATCCCCGAGCTGCAGCGGCGCGGCTTGTTCCGCCGCGAATACGAAGGCAAGACCTTGCGCGAGAATCTCGGCCTGCCGCGGCCCGAGAATCGTTTCTTCTCACCATCCGCGCGACGGGACACCGCCGCCGACTAGGGTGAGACTTCCTCGAGTACGCGCTTGGTCGTCTCCGTCATGAACAGCGCCGCGGCGCAGCCGATCAGCGCGACGACCGAGAATAGGAAGAACACGCCGCCGATGCCATAAAGCGGCAGGATGAAGCCGACAACCAGCGGCGCCACGGTCGACGTGACGCGCAGCCAGAATGTCGCCCAGCTGATCCCGAGGGCGCGCATGCGCGTCGGATAGATCTCGGCGGTATAGAGGAAGATGCTCATGCTGACGGAGCCCGTCCACATCGAGCAGAAGCCATAGCCAAGCAGCATGCCGACCGGCGTTTGCGCGCCATAAAGCCAGAGCTCGATGAGGCCTGCCGCGAGCAGGAGATAGGCGGCGATGAACCAGTAGCGACGCCCGGTGCGATCGATCAGCAGTGCGCAGATGATCGAGCCGAGCACCGTCCCGGTCGGCGCCGCAACGGCATAGTTGAGCGCCTGCTGCAGGCTCAGGTGATAAACCTCGCGATAGAGCGTCGGGATCCAGCCCTGCAAGCCTTGCGAGATGAGATAGGTGGTCGCCCACAGCACCCAGACGAGAAGCGTCCGCTTGCGATAGCGACCCTGGAACAATTCCTGCCAGCGCGTCTTCTTTTCCGCGGGCTTGCTCTTGATCTCGACCACCGGCGGCAGCGGCACAGCGCCGTTGCGCGAGACTTTGCGCTCGATCTCGGTGACGATCGCATCCGCCTCTCTGAGCCGCCCCTTCGAGGCGAGCCAGCGCGGCGATTCAGGGCACCACCGCCGCAGCACGAGCGAGATCAGCGCCGGCACGGCCCCGAGGATGAACATCCATTGCCAGCCGAAGGTCGGCACGATCGAGGCGCCGGCAACGCCCGCGCCTAAAAGCCCGATCGGAAAGATCATCTGATACGAGAGGAACGATCCGCCGCGGCGCTCGGCGCGCAGGATTTCGCTGATATAGGTCGAAGCAACGGGGATTTCCCCGCCGAGCCCGATGCCTTCGATGAGGCGACACCAGAAAAGCTGCTCGTAATTTTGCGTGAAGGCGCAGGCGAGGCTCATCACGGCATAAAGGGCGATCGTGATGCGTGCTGCCGGAATGCGGCCGATCCGCTCCGCCGCCCAGCCGAAAAAGAGGGCGCCAAGCGCCTGGCCGACATTGGAAATGCTGATGAGGCCGCCGATGGCGTGGGGCGGAATATGCCATTCGCGGATCAGCACCGGCAGCACATAGGCGGTGGTCAGCGCATCGAAGCTGTCAAAGAAGATGGCCACGCCGAGAAAGGCGGAGACGGTGATATGCCAGCGCGAATAAGGTAAACGCTCGATTCGCGCAGCGATGGATTGTTCGGTTAGCGATAAGGTGTCGTGCATCGTTCCCCCGTGATACAGGGGGCGATGTACACCCCTGCACTTAACGTTCTACAAATTGTAGGGGCAGATGCAACAATTTCTGTCCGGATTATCCGGACGCGCGGCGACGCGAAGGGGGCTGGACGAGGAGCGACGGCAATGCCGCCGTATTTTCATGCATCTGACGCAAGGCGCGTTTCACTACGGCAAGGTCGCTTTGCGAAAGCCCTGCGATGGTCCCTCGTTCGAATTGCAAGGCGATCGGGATCAATCGCGTTAATACCTTGCGGCCCTTAACCGTTAATTTCACCACGATCTCGCGGTCGCTCTTTTCCGATCGCATCCGCGTCACGAGCTCGAGGCGGAGGAGCCGCGTCACCATACGCGACAGAGTCGAGACGTCGATGCTGGTCATGGCGCTGAGATCGACGAGGCGCTGGCCGCCGTTCCGAGAGAGCGCCGCCAAGACGCGCCACATCGCGATGCTCAAATGATGACGACGCAGTGCGCCGGTCTCGAACGCCGTCACCAAGGCGACGCCGACGCGATTGATGAGATAAGGAAAGTATTCGTCGAGCTCTAATTCGAGACGCTGTGCCACGGAAATCCCTCGATGCCGATCGCGGCTTTTATGGAGTCGCTTCCGCCCTGTCAAAACGATGAAGCACCTGAAGGGCGGTAAAAAGCATCATAGAATTGTATGGACAATAATTGCACATGCAAATAACATGATGCGAGCGGTCCGGTTGGCGCAAGGCACGGCCGCCGAGAAGACGAGATCATGGGAGGTCGCGATGGAGTTCGGCTATTTCACGCTCAGCGACAATCACTACCAGGATAATCGCCGCGGCGCGAACCAGTTCGTCGCCGACATCCTCAACGAGACGGTCTATGCCGACGAGCTCGGCTATCATTCCGCCTGGATCGGCGAGCATCATTTCAACTCGCTCGGCGTGCTCTCCTGCCCCGATCTCGTCCTCGCCAATGCCGCGGCGCGCACGAAGAAGATCCGGCTTGCCCCCGCGGTCACGGTACTGCCGCTCCACCACCCGATCCGAGTGGCCGAGCAATGGGCAACGCTCGATCTTCTCAGCAATGGCCGCGTCGATTGGGCGGCGGGCCGCGGTTACGATCGCCGCGAATACGAGCCGTTCAAGGTCGATTTCAACGACAATCAGGCGATCTTCGAGGAAGGGATGGAGCTTGTCCGCCGCCTCTGGGAAGCGGGCGGCGAGCGGCTGTCCCATCACGGCAAATATTATCAATTCGATGATGTGCGCATCACGCCGCAGCCGATCCAGAAGCCGATCCCCTCCTATGTCGCCTCCTTCTCGAAGCCTTCGATCGAGTTGGCCGCACGGCTCGGCTGTGGCCTGGTCGTCGCTCCCTTTGCCGCGGCCATGACCTTCGGCGGTCTCCAGCAAGTATCGGCGCTCTATCGCGAGAGCTGCGCCAAGGCCGGGAAGAAGCCGGCGCGGCTGATGTGCAGCTATTTCACGCATTTTGCCGATGACAAGGAAGCAGAGGCGGCGCAGCGCGCGCGTCAGATCCGCTATTACAAGGAGTGCGTGATTCCGGCGCTGCCGGGCGATCCCAAAACGGCGCCGCCGAGCTATCGCTACTTCGTCGACATGGTCGATCGCCTCGGCAAGGTGAAGCCCCAAGACCTGACCGAGAACTCGGTCCTGCTCGGCTCGACCCAGCAGATGATCGATACGCTGAAGAAGGTCGAGGCGGCCGGGTTCGATGAGGTGATCCTCTATTTCAATGTCGGCATGAAGCCGCACCCGCAGGTGAAGGACGAAATGGCGCGCTTCATGGCCGAGGTCGCGCCGGCCTTTTCAAAAAGCCGTTCCTAGGGCTCCGCCAGGATGCGGCGGTGATATGCGGGGCAGGCCCGGCCCCTATGTGATTTTTTGCGGCGTCTTGTAGGCTGCCGGCATCGTCCCCCGTCCTCTGTATGGGACCGCTGGAGCAAACTGCATGCAATACGCCATTCTTTGTTACAACGAAGAAGATGTCGTCTATTCCTGGAGCAAGGAAGAGGATGCCGCCGTCATGGCGCGCCTCATGGCCATCCAGGACCGCCTCACCAAGACAGGCAAGATGGGGCCGTCGCTGCGCCTTCTTCCCACCACCTCTGCCACGACCTTGCGCAAGACCCAGGAGCCGCCCCTCGTCATCGACGGGCCCTTCGCCGAGACGAAGGAGCAGCTCTTAGGCTTCTACATCATCGACGTCGCCAATCTCGATGAGGCGCTCGAGATCGCGCGCGAACTCGCCGCGGCCAATCCCGGCGGCGCCTATGAGATCCGCCCGGTCGCGCTCTACAATCCCGACAAGCGGCGCTGCGCCGGCGCATGAGCGAGATTGCCTGGATCAACGCGGCTTTGACCGCCGCCCGTCCCCAGGCGATCGGCGCGCTGCTGCGCTATTTTCGCGATCTCGATCTCGCCGAGGAGGCATTTCAGGAATCCTGCCTTCGGGCGCTCAAAAGCTGGCCCCAGAATGGTCCGCCGCGCGATCCCACCGCCTGGCTGATCCTGGTCGGGCGCAATGCGGCAATCGACAGCGTGCGCCAGCGCGGAAAGCACGACGCCTTGCCGTCGGACGACGTTATCTCCGATCTCGACGATGTCGAGACGCCGCTGGCGGAGCGGCTCGACGGCTCGCACTATCAGGACGACGTTCTCCGCCTTCTCTTCATGTGCTGCCATCCGGGTCTTGCGGCGACCCATCAAATCGCCCTCGCGCTGCGCATCGTCTCCGGCCTTTCGGTCAAGCAGATCGCCCGCGCCTTCCTGGTCGGCGAAGCGGCGATGGAGCAGCGCATCACCCGCGCCAAGGCACGCATCGCCGAAGCCAATATTCCCTTCGAGACGCCGGGCGCCGTAGAGCGCGCCGAGCGTCTCGCGACCGTGGCCGCCATGATCT
>CAYMNX010000300.1:0-1809 GCA_964391905.1 uncultured Rhizobiaceae bacterium | reverse complement strand
TTGGGGTCGGCCGCCTTCTCCAGCCGCTCGACGATCGCATCGGCGATGACGGTGCCGAAGAGCTTTTCCTTCATCCAGCGGGCCGAGCGCGCCGAGGGGATGGGGCAGACGCCGATGAGGATGCCGACGCGCTGCGCCACGCCGAGCTCCATGAGGCGCTTGGCGTAGTTGCGCACCACTTTCGCGTCCATGCAGAATTGCGTCTGCACGAAATCGACGCCCGCCTCGATCTTGGCATTCAATGATTTCGGCACCCAATCGGGCGGCGGATCGAGGGGCGCGTCGGCGCCGCCGAGGAGGAAATCGAGCGGGCCCTTGATCGGCGTGCCGGTCGGGAGCTGATGCTCCTTGCGCATGCGATCAGCCATTTGCAGCAGGCTCTGGCTGCCCAGGTCGAAGACCGGCTTGGTCTCGGGCTGGTCGCCCTGCTTCGGATCGTCGCCCGTCAGGATCAGCACATTGCGGATGCCGAGCGCAGCCGCGCCGATGAGATCGCTTTCGAGCGCCAACCGGTTGCGATCGCGGCAAGTCATCTGCACGATCGGCTCGATCCCGTTTTGCAGGAGGAAATGCGCCGCGACGAGGCTCGAGAGATGCGCCTTGGCGCCGGCGCCGTCGGTGACGTTGACCGCGGTGGCGACGCCCTTCAGATGCTGCGCACGGGAGAGAAGATCGGCGGGATCGGTCGAGACCGGCGGCGAGACCTCGGCCGTGACGACGAATTTCCCGCCGCGCAAAGCGGCGTCGAGCGCGCTGATCGGGGCATCAGTCATGGATGCGCATCAGTCCCAGCTCTCACCCGCCTCGCTCCGCTCGGCACCCTCTCCCGCGTCTGCGGGAGAGGGAGGACCCGCGAAGCGGGAGGGCGAGGGCCGCCACGATGTTTAGTACCGATAATGATCGGGCTTGAAGGGTCCCGTCTGCGCGACGTTGAGATATTTCGCCTGCTCGGGCGAGAGCTTCGTCAGCTTGGCGCCGAGCTTCTCGAGATGGAGCGCGGCGACCTTCTCGTCGAGATGCTTCGGCAGGACATAGACCTTGTTCTCGTACTTGCCGGGATTGGTCCAAAGCTCGATCTGCGCCAGCACCTGATTCGAGAAGGAGGCGCTCATGACGAAGCTTGGATGGCCGGTGGCGCAGCCGAGATTGACGAGCCGGCCCTTGGCCAGGACGATGAGGCGCTTGCCGTCAGGGAAGACGACCTCATCGACCTGTGGCTTCACCTCTTCCCATTTGTAGTTCTCGAGAGCGGCGATCTGAATCTCGCTGTCGAAATGGCCGATGTTGCAGACGATGGCGCGATCCTTCATCTGCCGCATATGATCGAGGCGGATGATGTCGACATTGCCGGTGGCGGTGACGAAGATGTCGCCGATCGGCGCCGCATCGTCCATGGTCGTGACTTGATAGCCTTCCATCGCCGCTTGGAGCGCGCAGATCGGATCGATCTCTGTCACCATCACGCGCGCGCCCTGGCTCCTGAGGCTCGCGGCCGAGCCCTTGCCGACATCGCCGAAGCCCGCGACCACGGCGACCTTGCCGGCGAGCATCACGTCGGTCGCGCGCTTGATGCCGTCGACCAGGCTCTCGCGGCAGCC
Organism: uncultured Rhizobiaceae bacterium; assembly: GCA_964391905.1. Classification (GTDB taxonomy): domain Bacteria; phylum Pseudomonadota; class Alphaproteobacteria; order ATCC43930; family CGMCC-115725; genus CAIKMD01. Next base: position 211 of record CAYMNX010000300.1, on the reverse strand, counting down.
ATAGAGATTGTCGAATTTCGACTTGGTGACGCTGTCATTGACGTTGATCGCCGGCACCTTGAGCTTGCCAGCCTTCATCATCTCATAGAGCCGGTGAACGCCGGTCGTGGTCTCTTCCGAGATGCCGCGCACGTCCTTCAAGAGCTCCGGATATTTCTCGTGCAGCACCTTGGTGGCGTCGCCGCCATCGTCGAGCACCATGTTGGGCGTC
>CAYMNX010000299.1:0-3139 GCA_964391905.1 uncultured Rhizobiaceae bacterium | reverse complement strand
GCTGATCGACCAGGGTCGTCTTGCCATGGTCGACATGGGCGATGATGGCGATGTTGCGCAGATCCATAACGGCTCTTGATCAGGCTTTGCTCAGGCGAGGCCCGCCTTCGCGGCAAGATCCTTGAGCTTCACCTCGGGCCGGGCGCCGAAATGGGAAATGATCTCTGCGGCGCAGAGAGCGCCGAGTTTCAAGCAATGGGCGAAGTCCTTGCCACGGGTGAAGCCGTAGAGAAAGCCGCTGGCGAAAAGATCGCCGGCGCCGGTGGTGTCGACCACCTTCGCGACCGGCGCTGCCGGGACCGCAACGCGGTCTTTCGCCGTCACCACGACCGCACCCTTCTCGCTGCGCGTCAGCACGGCAATCTCCGCCTCGCTCTTCACCGCGGCGGCGGCCTCATCGAAGCTCTTCGTCTCATAGAGCGAGCAGATTTCGGCCTCGTTGGCGAAGAGGATGTCGACATGGCCGCGGATCAGATCGCGGAAATCGCTGCGATGGCGGTCGACGCAGAAGGGATCGGAGAGGGTGAGGCTGACCTTGCGGCCGGCCTCGTGGGCGAGCTTGCCGGCGAGGCGGAAGGCTTCCTTCGCCTCGGCACGGTCGAAGAGATAGCCTTCGAGATACGTCACCTGCGACGCGGCGATGAGGTCGCGATCGATATCGCTCGGTCGCAGCTCGGCCGAGGCGCCAAGGAAGGTGTTCATCGTGCGCTGCGCGTCCGGCGTGACGAGGATGAGGCAGCGCGCGCTCGCCGGGCCGCCCTTGAGCGCCGGCGTGTCATAGCGCACGCCGGCGGCGCGCAAATCATGCGCGAAGACTTTGCCGAGCACATCGTCCGCCACCTTGCCGATATAGGCGGCCTTGCCGCCGAGCGACGCGATGCCGGCGATCGTGTTGGCGGCCGAGCCGCCCGAGGCCTCGATCCCCGGCGCCATGCGGCCGTAGAGCGCCTGAGCGCGCGGCTCGTCGATCAGCGCCATCGTGCCCTTGTTGAGCTGTTCCGCGGCGATGAATGCGTCATCCGCCTGGGCGAGAACATCGACGATAGCATTACCGATGCCAACGACATCGATTGTGGAAGCCGCCATGAGGAGTTTCCATATTTTCGGTTGAAAGGCGGGCGAAGTATAGGCGGCTTTGACGCCGGGGCAAGCCTCGCTCTTTCGGAAACTCTCTTTATTTACTGCCCATTAAGTGGTCTATTGTACAGCGGGGCGTGGTTGTTCGAGGCCTCATCGCGATCGCCCGCAGCGGCGCGATGGGGGAGCGGCGGGGATGGTAGACAGAATGTCGGCGCTCAAGGGGCGGCTTGCCGTCCTCATCATTGGTACCAGTCTTGCCGCGCTTCTCTCCGCTTGCGCCGCGCCCGCTCCCATTGTGTCGCACGCCAACCCGCAATTGACGCCCATTCCGGCGGCGGCCCGCATTCTCGGCCTCAACGAGCTGACGGGGCTGCGGCCGAGCGATGTCGTGGCTATTCTGGGGCAGCCCGATTTGCAGCGCGACGAGCCGCCGGCTGAGCTCTGGCAATACCGGGCCCCTGACTGCATCCTCAATCTCTTCTTCTATCGCGAGCGCGACGGCTATCGTCTCTCCCGCGCCGAGACGTGGCAGCGTGATCTCGCGAACGGCGCCGCGCCGACCCGGTGCCATGACGAGAATGCGCCGGTTCGCGCCCGCATCGACACCGCCCCTGCGCTTTAGCGTGCGTCCGAGCCGGTTCGCGAGCGCGGCTCAGTTAAGCCGCTTCTCGATCGCGTCCCAGACCGTGGCCTCGAGCTTTACACCGTCGAGGCGATTGATCTCCTGAATGCCGGTCGGCGAGGTCACGTTGATCTCGGTGAGATACTCGCCGATCACGTCGATGCCGACGAAGATGAGGCCCTTGTCGCGCAGGGTCGGGCCGATCGCGGCGCAAATCTCGCGCTCGCGCCGCGTGAGCTTTGCCGCCGCCGCTCTTCCGCCGACATGGAGATTGGCCCGTGCTTCGCCCTTGGGCGGAATGCGCAGCACCGCGCCCACCGGCTCGCCCTCGATGAGGATGATCCGCTTGTCGCCCTTGCGGATTTCGGGCAGATAACGCTGCACGACGATCGGCTCGCGATAAAAGACGGCGAAGCTTTCGAGCAGCGCGTTGAAATTCTCGTCATCCGGCTTGACGCGAAAGATCCCGGCGCCGCCATTGCCGAAGAGCGGCTTCAGGATGATGTCGCGATGACGGCGGCGGAAGGCGATGATCTCGTCGCGATCGCTCGAGACGAGCGTCGGCGGCATCAGCCCGGGGAAATGCGTCGCGAAGAGCTTTTCGGGCGCGTTGCGGACGCTCGCCGGGTCGTTCACGACGAGAGCCTTGTCGCTCACATGCTCCAAGACATGAGTCGCCGTGATATAGGCCATGTCGAAGGGCGGATCCTGCCGCATCAGGATCACATCCATGGTGCCGAGATCGAGCGTCTCGAAACGGCCGAGCGTCGCATGACGGCGGCTATGACGCTGCACCTTGAGGCGCCGCGCCTTGGCGATGACGCGTCCGTCGATGAGGCTCAGATGACGCGGCAAATAATGGTAGAGGCGGTGGCCGCGCGCCTGGGCCTCGAGCGCCAGAACGAAGGTCGAATCGGCGGCCGTATTGATGCTCTCGATCGGATCCATCTGGATGGCGACGGCGAGCCTCATTGCAAAGGCGTGACCTCGATCGAATCGCGCGATGCCGGCGCCGCGACGGGCGGCGTCTCCTCGGCAGGACGCGGCGCGGTCGTGCCCGAATTCGCGGCAGCGGCCGGCCGCGTCTCGCCGACGCTGATATAAGAGACGACGCGGTTCACATTCGAAAGATTGCGCGCGTAGGAGATGACGCGGTCGCGCTCGGGTCCGTTGCGGGCATAACCGATGATGTAGACGATGCCGTTGAGGGTGTGGACGGTGAAATTCGTCGACCGGACTTCCGCATCGCCCAAGAGCTTGGCGCGCAGCGTGTTGCTGACGAGATTGTCGCGCGCATCCTGGGCGAGGTTGGTGGGCTGACCGATCTGAACCTCGTTATAGACGTCCTTGACGCCGCTGATCGGCCGGACCAGCCTTTCCGCCGCCGCTTTCATGTCGGCCGTGGGGACGATCCCGGTGATGAGAACGCGCCCGTCA
>CAYMNX010000298.1:0-3877 GCA_964391905.1 uncultured Rhizobiaceae bacterium | reverse complement strand
CCGGCGGTGCCATCAAGGACCGATTTGGAGCCCGAGGAGCGCTCATGGGCGCGTCTCGAAGGACGCACGATTGGCGGCATCTCTTTCGGCCGCAGCGATGATGAAATTCGTCTGGCTCGCCTGCGGGCGAACGCTATGATGCGCGCGCGTTCAGAGCGCGACCCTAGGGAGAAAGCGATGCGAATCTGCTGGTTCAACGATAACCGTCTCGGCGTCGTCAAAGGCGACCAAGTGTTCGATGTCAGCAAGGTGCTGGAGAAGCTGCCGAAGCCGACCTATCCCGCGCCCCGCGGCGTCGGCGATCCGCTGATTGCGAATCTCGGGAGCTTGCGCTCTGACCTCGAAGCCGCAGCGACCGGCACCGGAATTCCGATCGCGCAGGTGAAGTTTCTGCCGCCGGTCGCGAGCCCATCGAAGATCATCGGCACGCCGACGAATTACAAGGATCACATCGCCGAGGCCAATCAGCAGCGCGACGTCTTCACCGGGCGCTATAGCGGCACGATCGAGGAGCAGGGGCTCTTCCTCAAGGCGAATAGCGCGCTCATCGGCGGCGGCGAGACGGTGAAGCTGCGCTTTCCCGAGCGCCGCACCGATCATGAGATGGAGCTCGGTGTCATTATTGGCAAAAAAGCCTCGAACATCCGCGAGGAAGACGCGCTTTCCTATGTCGCAGGCTATTGCATCGCGCTCGACATGGTCGTGCGCGGCTCGCAGGACCGCTCGATGCGCAAATCGATCGACACCTATGCCGTGGCGGGGCCTTGGCTCGTCACCGCCGACGAGATCGCCGATCCGAGCAATCTCAATTTCTCCCTCGCGGTCAACGGAACGATCAAGCAGCAATCCAACACCAAGCACATGATCATGGGACTGAAGCGTCAGATCGCTTTCGGCGCCGAATACTACACGCTGCTGCCGGGCGACATCATCATGAGCGGCACCTGCTCGGGGGTCAGCCAGGTGAAGCCCGGCGATGTCATGCATTGCGAGATCGAGAAGATCGGTGCCATGGATGTTCGAGTCGGGGCGGCGGATTGAAGCATGACGATCGGCACGAGGCTGATGACGTTGTTTCGCGGCGAGCTGGTCGGGACCGACCAGTTCGGCAATCGCTATTACCGCGACAAGTCGCGCGCGCCCTTGCAAAAGGGCGGCGGCCGCTTCAGCCGCGAGAAGCGCTGGGTCATCTATAAGGGCGCGGCGGAGGCCAGCCGCGTGCCGCCCGAATGGCATGCCTGGTTGCATCACACGATTGCCGAGGTGCCGACCGACGCGGATCGCCCCAAGCATCCTTGGCAGAAGCCGCATATCCCGAATCTCACCGGCACACGCGATGCTTATCGACCGCCGGGCTCGGTGTTGCGCGGCGGCATGCGCCAGCCCGCGTCCGGCGATTACGAGCCGTGGCGACCTGAATAGGCGACCAGGCCGCGGCGAGCAGAAGACCACCCGTAAGAAGGAATGCGAGATCATGAACCGTAACGCGGTCGAGACGGTCATGGGCGCCGTGGTTCTGGTGGTGGCGGCGGTGTTCCTGTTCTTCGCCTACACCACCAGCCAGGTCTCGGCGGTCAGCGGCTATCAGCTCCGGGCGAAGTTTCATAATGCCGACGGGCTGAAGGATGGCGGCGATGTGCGCATCAGCGGCATCAAGGTCGGCTCGATCACGTCACAGTCGCTCGATCCCAAATCCTTCGAGGCGGTGGTGACGATGAGCGTGGATCCGTCGATCAAGCTCGCGGTCGATTCGGTGGCACAGATCACTTCCTCCGGCCTGCTCGGCGATAAATACATCTCGATCGAGCCGGGAAACGAAGAGGAGACGATCCCGCCTGGCGGCACGATCACCTACACGCAGGCGGCGATGAGCCTTGAAAATCTGATCGGACAGGTGATCTACAGCCAGGCGCAGAGCGCAAAGCCAGGCGGGGGCCAAAGCCAGGGCGCAGCCCCTTCTCCGAGCCCTCCCGCGCCGCGCGCCGCCCCCAACGCCGGTGAGAAAAAACCCGATGACAGCCCAGCAAGCCCTTGAGGTGTGAACCTCCGATGAATGGAAAGAAGCTCGCTTTGCCGGTCTGGATGACGCCTCAAGGCGAGAAGGTCTCTTGCGTCGAAAAAATCAAGGTTCTCAACGAGAACCTTGAAGAAATTCAAGCAATGGCACAGGAGGCGATGGAGGACGCGGTATTGATGGGATGTGACGAAAATCAATTCAGGCAAGTTATTGAGAGTATCGCACAGGGGCTTGTAAATCCTTATAAAAAAGAAAAAGGCTGACGTGCCTAAACCGGTTGAAGAGGGCGGGCGGCTTTGGCGGTGCTTCGCCCTTACTCTCATCTTGGCGATCATCGGCGTCGGTACGGCGCGGGCCGAGACCATTGCGGAGCTGCAAGGGCTCGACAAGACCACGGCGCGGGTCTCCCGCTTCGATGCGCCGGTCGACAAGAGCGTGCGCTTCGGCACGCTGGTCATCACGGTGAAGGCTTGCATCAAGCGGCCGCCGGAAGAGCCGCCCGAGACCGCGGCTTTCCTGATCATCGACGAGGTCCGGCCCGGCGATGCCAACAACATCGTCTCCAAGCGCGTCTTTAGCGGCTGGATGTTCGTATCGAGCCCCGCCATCTCGGCGCTCGAGGATCCGATCTACGATATCAACGTGCTCGATTGCAAAACCGATATGACGGCGGCGCCGTCGAGCGGCTCGGTCGGAAAGTAGGCGTTCGCGCCGAGCGCGTCGGCGAGCAGACGGCGATAATGGGCGCGCGAGATCTCGATCGCGCCGAAGCGCTGCAGATGGTCGGTCACGAATTGCGTGTCCAAGAGGCGAAACCCGCCATGTCGCAGCAGGGCCACGAGATGGGCGAGCGCTACTTTGCTCGCATCGGTGACGCGGCTGAACATGCTCTCGCCGAAGAAGGCGCCGCCCAGCGCGACGCCGTAGAGCCCGCCGACCAGCATGCCCTCGGCCCAGGTCTCGACGCTATGGGCATAGCCCTGCTCATGGAGCGCCGTGTAAATGCGCAGGATTTCGCCGTTGATCCAGGTTTGCGGCCGCTCCGAAGTCGGCTCGGCGCAGCCGCGGATGGTCGCGGCGAAGGCGCGATCGCAGCTGATGGCGAAACGGTCGCTGCGCAGGGTGCGGCGCAGGCGCCGCGGCAGATGGAACCCGTCGAGCGGGAGAATGCCGCGATGCACGGGATCGACCCAGAACAGCTCGGGATCGTCGCTCGATTCCGCCATCGGGAAAATCCCCGCCGCATAGGCGCGGAGCAAGAGTTCGGGCGTCAGGCCGACCATGGCGCGGCTCACGTGCCGCGCCCGAGCTGGCGCTCGAGCCAATGCGTATCGTAGTCGCCGTTGATGAAGTCGGGCGCGCCGAGCAGCATCTGGTGCATCGGAATGGTGGTATCGATGCCGCCGACCACGAATTCCTCGAGCGCACGCCGCATGCGCATCAGGCACTCGTTGCGGCTGCGGCCGTGGACGACGAGCTTGGCGATGAGGCTGTCGTAATGCGGCGGCACGGCGTAGCCCTGATAGATCGCGCTGTCGACCCGAACGCCGAGCCCACCCGGCGCGTGGTAGGCGCTGATCGTGCCGGGCGAGGGACGGAAGGTCTCGGGATGTTCGGCGTTGATCCGGCATTCCATCGCGTGGCCCGAGAATGAAATGTCGTCCTGACGGTAGAAGAGCGGCGCGCCGGCAGCGATGCGGATCTGTTCGCGCACGATATCGACGCCGCTGACCTCTTCCGAGATCGGATGCTCGACCTGGAGGCGCGTATTCATCTCGATGAAGAAGAACTCGCCGTTCTCGTAGAGGAATTCGAGCGTGCCGGCACTCTTGTAGCCGAGGCCGCGCATCGCCGCCGTGA
>CAYMNX010000297.1:0-2451 GCA_964391905.1 uncultured Rhizobiaceae bacterium | reverse complement strand
CGATCGTCGCCCAAAAGAGGAAGGGATGGAACTTCTTGGCGAGAATCTGCGCAATGACCAACACGACGAGGAGGCCAAGGAAAAGAGCGGTGCCGGCGAGATAGCCCCAGTCGAGCGTCATCGTGACGGTATCGCCGCCGGTTTCGCCGAGCGTCGTCGCGGCGATCTTGATGATCCAGAAGCCGAGCGTGACCTCGGGGACCTTGCTCATTTGGGTGTCGTCGTTCATGGCGCACTCTCCGGTCATGGGGTGTGTTGCATCGCAGGTCAGAAGGTGAAAAGGATGGCCGAATACCAGGAGAACTCGTTGCTCTGCCGCGCGTTCTGGATTCCGGGCCCGCCCCAGGCGAGGAAATGGTAATTCATCGTAATGTCGTAGCGTATGCCAATTCCGAGTCCAGTCGTCGATCGTCCGCCCTGCGTATCGGCGGTTTGATGATAGAGCTCGCCGCCGAGCTGCAAGCTCGGCGTCACCTGACGCGCCAGCACCCAGCCGATTTGGCAGAAATCCTTGGAACCGCCGCCGCGATTGAGCGCGCAGCCGCCGCCGCCGAAGGTTGACCAGTCGTCCCAATCCTTCTCGAGCCAGATCGGCAGGAAGAAAGAGCCGTGACGCCGCCCGACGGCGTGCGATGCGCTGGGAAGGAACAGCCGCGGGAAGAGGGCGACGTCCCAGCCGAGCGTCTCCTGATGAAAGATCCGGTACTTGGCGGCGAGCTCGACATTGCCGAGCCCGGCGGCGCTGCCTTCGGCCGTCGCCTGATACTCGACCGGCAGAACGGCGGTCAGCTGGAGATCGGGCAAGGCGCCGTAATTGAAATCGATCCCGGTCGCGCCGGCGTTGTCATCGCGCGTCAGCGTCCCGTTGCCGAAGGCGTAGATTTCAAAATGCCGGTAATCGGTCGGCTCGGGATCGTCGGAGAAATAGGGCGGTCCGGCGCAGGCGATCCCCGGCATCGCCAGCGATGCGGTCAAGATCAAAAACGGGAAAAACGCGATCCGCAATCGTCGAGACCGGGAAGACATTAACAGGGTGTGCACCGGCGCGGCGGGGTCCGGTGGATCGGCTTTTTGGCGGATATGAAAGCTGGATGCAAATGCGTCCCTTTGAGAGGACCGGCGCGGCCTTCCTGTGACATTCCGTGACCGCGCCAAACTTATCCACCGGCGAGAGAAATTCGACGCTTAAGCCGCCATTCTTTGGCCACACATTAAAAACATGTTAAACGCCAACTCTGATCGGCGCTGCTTGCGCGAGAAATCAGAATGCGCTGCGCGTGATGCAAAACATCTCTTAGGAGGAAACGCATGACAGCTCAGAGCAATTGGGGCGCACGCCGGTTGGCGTTGCGGCTTGGGATCGGCGCCGTCGCCGGGGCGTTCGTTACAGTGGGCGCGGCCCGCGCGGATTCGGATAACGTCATGAAAATCGCCCAAGTGAACCTCGAGCCGAATCTTGTCACCTGCGGCGGCGCGCCTTTCGTGCCGACCTCATTCTCTTTCGACATCAGCTGGATCGATCCGTTCCTGCGCGTCTTCTTGCTCGCCGACCGCTCGCATGGCGGCGCGGCGAACGGCAGCGTCACGGTGATCCACGCGAACGATCCGTCCACGGGAGCGACCTTCATAACGCCGCCGGCGAACGATCCCTTTGCTGGAATCCGCTGCGACGCCAACGCGGCGTTCGGCGGTACAACCGGGGCCGGCCGCAACGAGATCACCGGCCCGAACGGGGTATTCACCGTCAATCACGTCGAGGCTTGGGTCGGCGATGCGCCTTCCTTCTCGGGTCCGATCGGCCAGACCAACTCCGCCACCGACTATGCATTCGACAATTGCGACAGCAATGTGCGTGTCTTCAACCTCATCACCCGCCAACAGACGGATCACATCAATCTCGGCGGCTGCTTCCGCACCGACGAGGGCGCCTTCGATCCTGACGATCAGATCGCCCTCTTCGCCAACCCGTCCGAGAGGAATATCGGGCATGGCGCCTTCGCGCATCCCTTCATCTCGTTGATCTCGACGATTCCCGTCGCGCCGGGTCAGCATCACAAAATTCTAAAGCAGATCCCGTTCGACGGGACCCGCGGCACGGTGAATGCCGAGGGCGGCATCGAGCAGGCGGTCTACTCGCACAAGACGGGGCTGTTCTACATCGCGGTTCCGGGCAACAGCGCCGCGCCGAATGTCGGGTTCGTCGCGGTCGTCGATCCGCGCGGCGACGATTCCGGCGATATTCGCGTCGTCGCCAATATCCGTTTGAGCAAGTGCTCGCCCAACGGTGCCGCTTTGGGGCCGGATTTCAAGCTGTTCCTCGGCTGCAGCGCCGGGCCGGAGCAGGTGATCGACATTCGCAGCGGCCATGTGCTGAAAGTCGTCGCCTGAACGACGGGCGGTTGCGATGAAGTCGCCTTCAACGCCGGCGACGATCACTTCCTCGGCGCTTGC
>CAYMNX010000296.1:0-3056 GCA_964391905.1 uncultured Rhizobiaceae bacterium | reverse complement strand
GTCAAATCGGGGGATTGGGTCACGAGGCTAGGTCTCCATGCTGCATCCCGGCAAATACCGAAAATTCAACGAAATGCCAGAGGGATCGCGATTCGCGCCGAAACACAAATATCGCATAATGTATATTATGGGAAATTTAGCTACGCGCCTGTTGAAGCATGTGTCCGTTAATTTCTTCTCGCGAAACGACACTTGGACCGTCCTCACCAGGTTCCATCACCTGCGCCGCAGGCTGAACAGATTCGGCCTCGACATCTTCAATTGTCTCGTCGGGTTGGAGCCCGCACAAGTTGCGGGAACTCTGGATCGCCGAGGTCCTGCCTGCAGTGAGCACTGAGGACGCATCCGCTTTACGGGCCGTTCTCCATGCTTCGTGCCCATCGACCAACAGGCGGTTGCTCGTCTTCGGCTCGAATGCCTCCGTCAGCGAAGCCACTTCGCGTTGATTCGGCGGTAAGCCTGAGAAGCCATCCAATTGGAGACCAAATCGCGAAACCCCTGATCGTTCGGCAAGCGCGTCTATTCCGCCTGAAAGACCCAGCTCTTCCATGATTATGGGCCACATTCCCTGAGCAAAGAAACAGGGAATTCAGCATGCGATATCAGAGAAGCCCATCGACGCGAACAGGCTCGTCTTTGGGATTATGATTCCCCCTCTTCCGATCGACTATATGCGGAAGCCATCATCGACCCGCGCAATCCACCGGCCGCTGCTCGAAATCGCGAGCACGCAAGAAGTGTATATGCCATCGGATCGGCCGAGCCTCATCATTCGCCGGCGGCTTCCGCAAATGCTGCAACGGTATGGCGAGAAGAGGCAATGGCAACGCCGGCAGTGAGGCAGGTGGGCGCCGCCCCCGGCCTATACGTCGAATGGCCCATACCGGGTTCCCTATCACCGCTCTTACCCTCGTCGGGCTGATCCTGCGCTCGCGGTTCGGCATCCATCGATTTCACGCGGGGTAAAATCATGAAACGAATGACAGGGCGTAACGCTGCTCTCGTCGCGACGCTGCTTGCGACGACGGCGCTCTCGGCGGGGGCGCAAGCCGCCGACACGGTCAAAGTGGGCGTGTTGCAGTCTTTGAGCGGCACCATGGCGATCAGCGAGGTAACCGTCAAAAACGCCGAGCTCCTGGCGATCGACGAAATCAACGCGGCCGGCGGCGTCATGGGTAAGAAGATCGAGGCCGTGGTCGAGGATGGCGCCTCCGATCCGGCGATCTTCGCGCAAAAGGCGACGAAGCTGGTCCAGGATGGCGGCGTCGTCACCGTCTTCGGTGGCTGGACCTCGGCGAGCCGCAAGGCAATGCTGCCCGTGTTCCAGCGCCTCAAAAGCCTCCTCTGGTACCCGGTGCAGTTCGAGGGCAATGAATGCTCGCCCAACATCATGTATTCGGGCGCGCAACCGAACCAGCAGATCCTGCCCGCGCTGCAATGGGGCGAGGAGAAGGGCTACAAGAGCTTCTTCCTGGTCGGCTCGGATTACGTGTTCCCGCGCACCGCCAACCTCATCCTCAAAAAGCACATCGAGAACGATAAGCTGAAGGTCGCGGGCGAGGAATATATCCCGCTCGGCGGCACCGATTTTAGCGCCGTCATCGCCAAGATCCAGGCGGCGAAGCCCGACGTCATCTACAACACGCTGAACGGCGACAGCAATGTCTCCTTCTTCAAGCAGATGGCGGCGGCGGGCGGCAAGATTCCGGTCATGTCCTTCTCGATCGGCGAGCAGGAAGCGCAGGCGATGGGACCATCGCTTGTCCAAGGCAGCTATGCAGCGTGGAATTATTTCCAAAGCCTCGACACGGCCGCGAATAAGAAATTCGTCGCCGCGTATCAGGCGAAATTTGGCGCCGGCGCCGCGGTCACCGATCCGATGGTGCATGGCTATGTCGATGTCTATATCTGGAAAGCCGCGGTCGAGAAGGCCGGCAGCTTCGATGTTGACAAGGTCCGCAAAGCCGCGGTCGGGTTGACGCTCGCCGACTCAGCCATGGGCTCGATCAAATTCGCCGCCAATCAGAGCCTTTACCAGACCGGCTATATCGGTCAGCTCGATCCGACCGGCCAGTTCAAGATCATCTGGCGATCGAAAGGCGAGATCGCGCCCGATCCCTATGACGCGCTCGTCTTCCCCGGCAAGACCTGCAATCTCAGCTCGTAAGTCGCCGGTTTCGCCCGGGGCACTCATCGCCTCGGGCGAGCCGCTTTGGGTTTGAAGGAGACCACTATGGGCGAAACCGCGCTGGTCATCGGCCAAATCTTCAACGGTCTCAGCCTCGCCTCGCTCTTCGTTCTCGCCGCGCTCGGTCTTGCCTTGAGCTTCGGCTTGATGCGCGTCATCAACATGGCGCATGGCGAGATGCTCATGCTCGGCGGCTATCTCGCCTATCTGACGCTCCATATCGTCCCTGGCCCGATTGCGATCCTGGTCGCGATGCCGGTCGCGTTCTTGGGCGCCGCACTCGTCGGCGCGATCATCGAAATCGGCGTGATCCATCGCCTCTCGGCGCGTCCGCTCGACACGCTGCTTGCGACCTGGGGCATCAGCCTCATCGTCCAGCAAGCGGCGCGCGATATTTTCGGCGCGATCGGGGTCGAGGTGACCGCACCCGCCTGGCTAGATCACACCATCGGCTTCGAGAGCGGCATCCTCGCGGGGCTCGGCTTTCCGACGATCCGCATCTTCATTCTGCTGATCGCAATCCTGGTGCTGGCGGCGCTTGGTGCGTTTCTGGCGCGCAGCAAGATCGGGCTGCTCGTCCGCGCCGTCAATCAAGATCGCGGCATGGCGGCGGCGACCGGCATCAATGTGCGCCAGGTCGATCTCATCGTGTTCTGCGCCGGCACGGGGATCGCCGGCCTTGCCGGCGTGATGCTCGCCTTGCTCGGCCCGGTTACGCCGACCGTTGGGCAAAGTTATATCGTGCCGGCCTTCCTCGTCGTCATCCTCGGCGGGCTCGGCAGCCTCGTCGGCACGACCATTGCGTCGTTGATCACGGGGCTATTCTCGGCGCTGGTTCAAATCTTTATCGATGTCAGCTTCGCGCAGG
>CAYMNX010000295.1:0-5094 GCA_964391905.1 uncultured Rhizobiaceae bacterium | reverse complement strand
GGTCGTCAATCCGCTTTTTGATGAACGTACCGGCGATATTTTCCGCATCATCGGGCATCACCGGTTCCTGAGTGGAATGCCGCGCGCCATTCCGTCGGCGATGCCGTTACGACCGCTTGCGTATGCGCGTGTCGCGTCGATCCAAGACGAGCTCCGGCGGCGGATGGCATCCGAGCTCCACGACTCCACATGCCAGCATCTGATCGCCGCGAGCCTCGGGTTGATGCGGATCCGCGCGATTCCTTCCATTCCAGGCGACCTTAAGCAGATCTGCGACGAGGTCGACTCCTCGATCGACAAGGCGCTCGGAGAAATTCGCGCATTTTCCTATTTGCGACATCCTCAGGACCTGACCTTCGATGGATTGAAGGCAACAGTCGAAGACTACGCACGCGGATTCGCAACGCGAACCGGCTTGCGTGTCACGGCGAAGATCGCGCCCGACGTCGACAAATTGCCTCACGAAGCACAAGCCATGCTTCTCCGCGTCGTGCAAGAAGCATTGACCAACGTTTTCCGACATGCCCAGGCCACCGAGGCGGCTATCGTGTTCGAAATGGTCGGTAAGCAGTGTCGGCTGACGATCAGCGACAACGGCCGGGGCATGCCTGAATATTTGCTGCCGACCGGCACCAAGCTCATGCGGCTTGGCGTTGGAATTCCGTCGATGCGCGCAAGGCTGCAGAAGTTCGGTGGCAGGCTCGAAATCGACTCCAGTCAAAATGTGCGAGACTGCGGCACCGTGCTACGCGCCACGTTCGAACACGCTCTTGCATCCGGCAAGCAGAACCGACGAAAGGCGATTGCGGCCGCTGCACGCCGGTTGACTCGTTCTGAGATAACCGGACGGAGAGCGGATGACATCCGCGCCCCGTCGTCGAAATAGCTGCATCTTTGGAGTTGGCGTCTGCATGTACGAACGGCGTGGGTTACCAAGCCATGAAGCGCATTCTTATCGCCGATGATCACGACACCGTTCGGGCGGGCCTGCGTGCCGTGCTGCAGCGACGGGCCGATTGGACGATTGTCGCCGAGGCGGCCGACGGAGCGAAAGCGGCGGCCGCGGCGATTGAGAGCCGACCCGACGTCGCCATACTCGATTTCTCGATGCCGCGGATGACCGGCGTCGAGGTTGCGAGGCGCATCAGGAACTACCCGCTCGATACCGAGATACTGATTTTTACCGTGCACAACTCCGATCTGCTCGCGGAAGAGGCATTCCAGGCCGGGGCCCGGGCGTTCCTCGTAAAGTCGGATGCAAGCAAGCTTCTGATGGCGGCCGTTGATTCCCTTCTCGTCCATCGGCCCTTCTTCACCAGTCGCCCCGGCCAGGGTCCGCATGCAAGGAACGGTCCGAACACGCAGCAGCCGCTAACGGCCCGGGAACAACTTGTCGTCAAGCTCGTCGCCGAGGGCCACAGCAACAAAGATATCAGCGCCATCCTCGGCCTTAGCGTCAAGACGACCGAGGCGCACCGCGCGGCTGCCATGCGCAAGCTGGATGTGAATTCGACCGCCGGGCTCGTTCGGTACGCGGTTCAAATGGCACTGGTCGATGTATGAATGCGGCATCAGGCGCTTTTGTACCATCGCGCCATACATCGCGGCCTGCCCCGAGCGCATACCTGCTACGGAATCGCCGCGACGAGACTTCAGGGTTTGCTTGATGCCGCTGGCCGGGGCGATCCGTACAATAGATCGGCTCTATTGCTGACGACCGCCCGTCAAGTCGGCGCTTACGGGGGCGACACCTTGAAGCATATTGTCGTCGCTGATGACCACGAAGTCGTCCGTTCCGGGCTTCGCGCCATCATTGAAACGCACGCGAACTGGTCTGTGGTGGGCGAAGCGGACGACGGCGAGCAGGCGGTCGCACTGGCTTCGGAGACAAGGCCGGACCTCGCGATAATCGATTACTCTATGCCCCTATTGAACGGCATCGAAGTCAGCCGTCGCTTGCGGGCCCTCCATTTGCGTACAAAAACGCTGATACTGACGATGCACGACGACGATGAGCTCCTCACCGACGCGTTGCTCGCCGGCGTCGATGGTTTGTTATTGAAATCGGATGCCGGTAAACACCTCCTTTGCGCAATAGAGGCGCTGTTTGAAGATAGACCATACTTCACCAGCGCGTTGCTTCAGAAGATGATAGCCTGTTACCGGGCCAACATGCGCGGACGGTCGCGACTGCTGCTGACTTCACGCGAGCAGAGCGTGGTGAAGTTGATTGCAGAAGGCCACACAAACAAATCAATAGGTTCCATGTTGCACCTGAGCGTGAAAACAGTCGAAACCCACCGCGCCGCGGCAATGCGCAAGCTCGGATTGTCGTCTACTGCTGAATTGGTGCGCTACGCCATCCGCAGGAAACTCGTCGTCCTTTAACGGACATTGCTTTCATGGACCGCATCCGCGGCGGCTCCATCGCGGCACTCGTTGGCGGCCCTTTCAGCGCCGCAGAAGGAGCCCGCGCGGCCAGCCCGATGTCCGCCGACCGACATGCGCTGCCGGGACTGATTCCGTTTGTACTGAAGCAGCGGACATTCATCCCGATGTCCTCCGGGTTTTCTCTGATGCCTGGCACCGCGACCGCGCGCTATCCCTAAGGCTAAGCACTCTTTTCGGCGGCTTCAAACCAGCCGAGAGCCGTTTCAGCAGGAGGTGTCAATGTCCGATCTGGTGGCCATCGTGTATCCGACCGAGGCAAAAGCCGAGGAAGTGCGGCAACGCCTGCTCAAGCTGCAGAAGGAATATCTGATAACGATCGGCGATGCCGTCATCGCGGTGAAAACCGACTCTGGCAGCATCAAACTCAATCAGCTCGTCAACACCACTGCCGTCGGCGCGATGACCGGGAGCTTCTGGGGACTGCTGATCGGAGTACTCTTCCTCAATCCCATCCTCGGCGTCGCAGTTGGTGCGGCCTCCGGCGCGCTCGGCGGCGCGCTGTCGGATTTCGGCATCAACGATTCTTTCATCAAGGAGTTGTCTGCAAGCCTTCAGCCAGGGAATGCAGCCCTGTTCGTGCTAATCAAGAACATGACAGCGGATAAAGTGCTCAATGGCATCAAGGACGCCGGCGGCATCGTATTGAAGACATCCCTGGACGAAACCAAGGAAAGGGCTCTCCGGGAAGCGCTCGCCGAAACGGCGGAGCGGCCCGCCGCCTGACCAGCGCCGCTCGACGTGGTCCGCCTGTCAGACGATGCATCATGGTGAACTGATTGATGCAATTGACGTAAAGGGACGGCGCGGCGAAAGCCGATTTGCGTCCGGCGGATGTCTGGTCATCCGCGTTGTCCTCGATGGTCTTGATTCGTCGGCTATCGCAGGCGGCGCGACCCGCGAGACACGCCAGCGCGTGCCCGCCGATTTCCAGCCCGCGCGCCTACAGAGAACCCCCGATGTCAGCGCCGGATAGCGCCTCTACATTCCGTGAAATTGGGAATACCGCCTGGACGCGAAGCAGAAGGCATCTTCCCGCATGACGCCCTCGCCGGATCAGATCGGTTTGAGCACCCCGCGCACCGCCTTCCGCGCTTGCGAGCGACCCGATCGTTCGGTTCCACGCTTCACCGCCGCTCAGACATCCTCATGTGCGCGCTCGCGTTCCGGTCGCGATGAACCAATGACTCGGCTCACTTCAGTCTCCGATCTGCCCGGAGGTCCCCCATGAATATTCAAACCGCGACTCGGGCTCTTCTGATCTCGAGCGGATTGGCGCTTTTCCTGGTATCAAATGCCGCCGCGCTCGCGTCGGCCGATAACCATAGAACGACATCTGACGGCGTCCTGTCAGCCGCGTCGCAGAGCCAGGCTTCCGCAAGCCAACCGCGCCGGACAAAGCATCGTTATTGGCGTCACCGCGGCGGCAGGCATCCGCATTACGGCAGCCGTCGCGTTCGCATTCGCGGTCATGATGATCGGCCGCCCGCTGCGATCGGATCGCCCAATGAGTGACGCCAAAACGGCTTCGATGCGATTACGAGAGGCCATTCTGACCAGCGGCTCATCCGATCGACCCAGGGATGCACGACCATTCGGCATACTCGCGACTGGTCTAACGCTGCTCGTCGCTTGTGTCGTCCTGTTCGTCGTCTGGCAGACGGCTTCGAGTCTGCTGTTGATTTTCGCTGGCATTCTGTTTGCTGCATTTCTGGACGCCTCCGCGAGAGCTCTGGTCGCCTTCGTCCCGATCGGCCGCCGTTTACGTCTGACACTCGTGCTGTTGGTCCTAGCTGCCGCTCTGGCCATTGGTTCGTCGTGGGGCGCCGGCCGGCTGCCCGCGCAGTTGCGCCTGCTGCTCAACGTAATGGACAGCCAGCTCGATGTCCTCCGGGACCGGCTCCTGTCGTACGGGCTGGACCTGCTCGGGCCGGAGGCCGGCCGCGAATTCGCGCAATGGCTGTTGGCGGACCAGGGAAGGCTGTTGAGCCATGCTCACTTCGTTCTCGGTGGCGCGTCGAGCCTCCTGACCGGCGCTCTCGTCGTCGTCGTCCTCGGGACTCTCTTTGCCTTCGATCCGATAAGCTACCGTGAAAGCGCCATCGTGCTGGTCAAGCCGTCCTATCGCGCCAGGACAAGGATGGTGTTGGACGAAATGGGCCACGTCCTTCGCTTGTGGTTCGTCGGCCTGCTCATGCGCATCATCCTGATGACGGTCAGCGTGGGCATCGCTCTCTATTTTCTCGGACTGCCTGGAGCCTTCCTACTCGGGTTGCAGGCGGGCTTGTCGAATTTCATTCCTTTCCTCGGGCCGATTGCGGCGGCGGTTCCAATTGCGCTCGTTGCAATGCCTCTCGGCGTTTCACCGTTGATCACGACGCTCGTCATCTACACGGTCATTCAGTCGGTCGAAGGCTATGTGATCGGGCCACTGATCCAGCATCGCGCGGTCGAGACCCCTCCCGCCTGGACGCTCGTCGCGATCGTTGTTCTGGGGGCCCTGTTCGGCGTGATGGGGATCGCGCTGGCGATGCCTCTTGTCGCCATCAGTCGTGTCGCAATCATGCGGCTCTATATCGAAGACTACCTTGGGGACGAGCCTCGGCGGCCGTTCAACAATGCCGAATTGCGAGCGGATATCCCATG
>CAYMNX010000294.1:0-2028 GCA_964391905.1 uncultured Rhizobiaceae bacterium | reverse complement strand
CCTGATGATCTGCCGTGTCCGGAGCGCGACGAGGGTCAGAAACGCGGCCGTCGCCAGCATGGCCGGAAATCGATTTTGGCGGCCGACCGCAACCTTCGGCATCGCGCTACCCGTCACGCGAGGGGGCTCTGCTGCTTACGGAGTCTGACCTCCGTCGCCCGGGAGAGGCGCAGTCGGTTGCGCCGACAAATCGCCCGCGGCCTGCGTGGCAGTGGCGACGATTTCGTCTTTCGCCGCGCGGACGGCCTCCGCGCCGCCCTCCTTGATTTGATGGCCGACATCGCCCAGCATCTGGCGCTCGATCTCGGTGACCGGCAAGGCGGTGCCGATCGCGGCGCCGATCGCGAGGCCCAAGCCAACGAGGATCAAGGGCTGCTCTTCGATGGTCTTGCTCAAGCCGCGCCGCGCCTCGCTCGCTTTTGCCATCGCGCGATCCATACCGCCCCGGGTGCTGCCGTAGAGAGCCTGCCCGCTTGCGCTGACACGGTCGCGCGTGCGCCGCGCCGCGTCCACGGCGCTTTCCGAGATGCCTTGCGCGGCTTCCCCGGCACGCTCCATGGCGCTTTCCGAGAGGCCTTGCGCGGTTTCGCCCGCACGCTGCATGGCGTCGCCGGCGCTATCGCCGGCACGCCCGGCCCGCTCGCGCAGCGTCGTGCCCGCCGCCGCGAAGCTGTCGCCGCTCCGCGCCCGCTGGTTGCCGAACATCAGCCATGCCATGCTCGCGCCGATAATGGCGACGGGCAGCGGATTGTCGCGCACCTGTCCGCCGAAATTGCGCATGAAATCGGCGCCGCCGCTGTCGCGTGCGTAGTCGAGCACCTGATCCAAGACATGGCCCGGAGTCGCGCGGGCGCGCAGCTCCTGGAGATCGAGACTCAGCCGCTGGCGCGTTTGCTCGGCTTCACGCTCGAGCCGCTCGGTCCTCTGCGACATCCTACCTCCTTTGCGCTTTTGCGACGGCGGCGTCGCGCTGAAGCTGCTCAATCGTCCTCGTGGGCGTGAGGCTGGCCGGCCGCAGCCGCGTGGAACCGATCGCGGCGATGATAAGCCCGATGATGAAAACGGCACCGCCGATGATGAGAGCGGACCAGTAAGACGGAATACCCTGACTCATCAATCCCGACACAGCGGCACCGAGCAAGATGACCAAAGCGGGAATGAGGAGAACAGCGCCACCGACCAGCAGCCCGAGGCCGGCAGCGGCCTGGCCCACCTTGTCCGAGACCTCGGCGCGGGCGAGCTGAGCCTCGCTGCGGAATAAGGTGGTGAACTCGCCCACCGCATCGAGCATGATCGCGGTGACAGAACGCTGGCTTGTGTCCCTTCGCTCCTCGCTTGAGCGTTCGACATGCGCGACCGACATGAGAGACCTCTCAGGAAGAAGTTTGCGTGTGGGAGCGCGACGTCGGCGACGAGCCATTGGCGCTCTTGAGAACGCGTGACAGCGCGACGCCGGCAAGGACGCTCGCGCCGAAAAACGCAACCGGCTGCCGCCGTGCGAAATCGGCGACGTCATGCATCAGTTGATCGAGGCTCGAATGGCGGATGGTGTCCGAGACACGATCAATCCGATCCGCGGCCTGGCGCACGCAGCGCGCCGCCGTCGGCGATTCATGGTCGAACCGCTCCGCCGCTTCGCGCGCCGCGCGCGCCAAGCCGCTCATGCGCTCGGCGCCCTGGTTTTTTCGCTCGTGAAGCAGGTTTTGCGCCTCGGCAGTCGCATCGGCGGCGCCTTGCTTCGCTTCCCCCAATGAAGTCGCGCCGGTTGGGGGGGACGAGCTTGCGTTCTGCGACGGTGCGGCGTCACCTTCGATTTGCGATGTCTCGCTCATTGATGCTCCCTTTCTCGACCGGCCCCAGCGCGCATCGCACCGCTCTCGATCGATGCGAGGTTAACGAACATGTCATGCCGCGGTTCCACCGCGCCCGCACGGTGTTTGCGGCGATGGGACGACGCCCGGGCGAGATCGCACCAGATCGGGGTAAAAACGAGAAAAGACGGGGAGCGGCGGTAGAGACTTGCGTTTA
>CAYMNX010000293.1:0-3060 GCA_964391905.1 uncultured Rhizobiaceae bacterium | reverse complement strand
CGCCGCCGAGCGTCGCCGCGCGTCTTGCCGCCGGCGCGGACGAGACGCCCAAGCCCGGCGACCCGCGCCTCGCCGGCGCGCGCTATGAGATGATCGCAACGCCGCGCGCCGCGCTCGAGGCCGCCGCCACGGCCGCGCGGGCGCGTGGCGTGACACCCCTCATCCTCGGCGATGCGATCGAGGGCGAGGCACGCGAGGTGGCGCTCGTCCAGGCCGCGCTGGCGCGGCAAGCGACGGTGGGACGCAGCCCCGCCGGCGAGGCCCTGCGCTTGCCCGCGGTCCTGCTCTCCGGCGGCGAGACCACCGTGACGGTGCGCGGCAAGGGACGCGGCGGGCGCAATGCCGAATTCCTTTTGGCGCTGGCCTTGGCGCTCGAGAGCGCCGCGGGAATTTACGCGCTCGCCGCCGATACCGATGGGATCGACGGCACCGAGGAGAATGCCGGCGCGCTGATCGCACCCGATACGATCGCCCGCGCCACGGCGCTGCGCCGCGATCTCGCCGCCGATCTTGCCGATAACGATGCCTGGAGCGCGTTCGCTGCCTTGGGCGATCTGCTGATAACCGGGCCGACCTTCACGAATGTAAACGATTTCCGTGCGATACTGGTGCTTGGTTCGAGTTGAGAGGAAGAGAAGAAATGCGACGTCAACGCAGCGCAAAAATCGTTGCCACGATCGGTCCCGCCACCAATACCCCCGAAAAGATCGAAGCCCTGTTCCGCGCCGGAGTCGATGTCTTCCGGCTCAATTTCAGCCATGGCAAGCAGGAGGACCACCGCACCGTCTGCGATGCGATCCGCGCAATCGAGAAGAGCGTCGGGCGCCCGATCTGCGTCATGGCCGACCTTCAAGGCCCGAAGCTGCGGGTCGGCACCTTTGCCGACAAGAAGGTGAAGCTCGTCGCCGGCGCGAAATTTCGCCTCGACCTCGATGCGGCGCCCGGCTCGCAAGCGCGCGCGCCCCTGCCCCATCCCGAGATCTTCGCCGCGATCGAGCCCGGCACCGATCTCCTGCTCGACGACGGCAATATCCGTTTGAAGGTCGAGGAATGCGGTCCGGATTTCGCCGAGACCATCGTCATCACCGGCGGCGAGCTCTCCGACCGCAAAGGCGTCAACGTGCCGAACGCGGTGCTGCCGCTCTCGCCGCTCACCGCGAAGGATCGCTCCGATTTGACCTTCGCGCTCGACATGGGTGTCGACTGGATCGCGCTTTCCTTCGTGCAGCGTCCCGAGGACGTGGCCGAGGCGCGCAAGCTCATCGCCGGCCGCGCCGCCGTGCTCGTGAAGCTCGAGAAGCCGGCGGCGATCCAGCATTTGACGGAAATCGTCGAGCTCAGCGAAGCGGTGATGGTGGCGCGCGGCGATCTCGGCGTCGAGATGCCGCCCGAGGACGTGCCGCCGGTGCAGCGTCAGATCGTTCATGTCTGCCGCATGGCGGGAAAGCCGGTCGTCGTCGCGACGCAGATGCTCGAATCGATGGTGCGCAACCCGGTGCCGACCCGCGCCGAAGCGTCGGATGTCGCGACCGCCGTTTATGAAGGCGCCGATGCGGTGATGCTCTCGGCCGAGACCGCGGCCGGCGCCTATCCGGTCGAGGCGGTGACGATGATGGATCGCATCATCTGCCGCGTGCAGGAAGATCCGATCTATTTCCCGGGGCTTCACACCGCGGCGATGGCGGCGGGTGATGACAGCACCTCCGATGCGATCAGCGCCGCTGCGGCGCAGATCGCGCATACGATCGGCGCCGCCGCAATTCTCTCCTACACGACCTCGGGTGCGACCGCCTTGCGCATGGCGCGCGAGCGGCCCGATGTACCGATCCTCGCCCTCACCTCCAATCTGCGCACGGCGCGACGCCTCGCCATGGCGTGGGGCCTCCATTGCGTCCACACGCATGACGTCCGCAACTTCAACGAAATGGTGGTGCACGCGACCCGCGCCGCGCGACGCGAGGGTTTCGGCGACAAGGGCCAGCGCGTCGTCGTCACCGCGGGCGTGCCCTTCGGCACGCCCGGCGCCACCAACGTGCTGCGCATCGCCTGGATCGAGAATTAAGGGCCCTTATTTATCCCCGCATCCGCGCGTATGGTTGTTTGTGGTTCTGGCCATTGAGACGCTTCATGATCAGGACCCCGAGACCTACTGGGGTGCTTGCTCTCGCCGCCGGGAAGAGGCTTGCAGGAATAAGTCGATCAAGCCGTCCAAAGTCGAAACTTTCGCCAGCTCGTCGCGCGAAACCTTGAGCCGCAATTTTCGCATCAAGAGCGACATTAGTTCCACGACATCCAGGCTCGATGCACCCTGATCCCGCAACGAAGCCGACGTATCGACGGTGCGAGGGTCCAGCCCCGGAATAATTTCGGATGCTTCCTTTTTTACCAAGGCGGTCAGTTCATCACGTGTCATCGATGTCGCCCATTTTGTTGAAAAGACGCTAACGGAGATGCCGTGGCCTTATCGACGAGGATCACTCGATCGAAAACAACGTCCGTCCAGCCGTCGCAGGAAAACGACTGCCTTGCCGCGTCAATCGATTCCCACATCAGATTTGCGGCGCGCCGAACCGCTTTAGCAAGATAGAGGTGTTGAGCCCACCGAAGCCAAATGCATTCTTGAGGCAATACTCGACAGGCCATTCGACCGCGGCGCCGCGGCAAACATCGAGATCTATCGCGGGGTCCAATTCCTCGATGTTGATCGAGGGATGAAGCCTCCCTGACCGCATTTGCAGGACGGCGCCGACCGTTTCCACGATCGCCGATGCCATCATCGTGTGTCCGAGGATCGATTTGCTGGCGTTGACTTTGAGCCGATAAGCATGATCACCAAAGACCCGCTTAATTGCCGCGATTTCCGAGAGATCCCCCAGCGGCGTTGAAGTAAAATGCCCGTTGATATAGTCGATCTCAGTTGGAGCAACATCGCAGGTCGAAAGCACGCGTTGCATGGCGCGGGCTTGGCCTTCTTCCGAAGGTTGCGGCAGATGCGAGCCGTCCATGCTGGCTTCGGCGCCGAGGAGCTCGGCATAAATGCGGGCCCCGCGCCTTTGTGCA
>CAYMNX010000292.1:0-11133 GCA_964391905.1 uncultured Rhizobiaceae bacterium | reverse complement strand
CAGCGCCTCGGCCTCGTCGTTGCGCTTCAGCGCCTGCATGATGAGGCCGCGCAGGCCGAGGAACTCGGTCTCGGGCCGCTCCAGCATCGCCGTGAAATATTTCTGCGCCGCTTGCTGATCGCCGTTGAGCTGCGCCGCCTGGGCCGAGAGCAGCAGGGTGAGCGGCGGCTCCGCCAAAAGCGCATCGGCTTGCTTCGCAAAGCGCTTTGCCTCGGTGGCATCGCCCGCCGCGATCGCGACCATGCCCTGGGTCAAGGCGCGATAGCCGCGCCGCCGCCGCCGCTCGCGCCGCGCCCGCATCATCGCGCGTGGCCCGCCGATGATCCGGCGCAGCAACAGGAAGAGCGCAGTCGCAATGAGCGCGACGAAAATAATGCCGAAGAGCAGCACGGCGACGCTGGTATCGACGCGCCAGCCTTGCCAGGCGAGCGCGACGCTGCCCGGCTGGTCGGCGATGAAGACCGCCCCGGCGATCAGCGCCGCGAGAATGAGGATCGCCGGAAGCGCGCGCATCAGCCGCCGTTGGCGCTGGCGGCGAGATCGGCGGCAATCTCCTGCGTCAGATTGGCGACCGTCTGCTCGGCCGCAAGCCGTTGCCGCGCGATCTGAAGCCAATCCGCCGCGGCGGCGTTCGCCGCGCCGTTCAGCCGCTCGAGCGCCGCGACCGCGCCGGCGAGATCGGCCTTGGCGAGCGCCGCATCGGCGGTCGCGACCGCCGCTTCGACCGGATTGTCGCTGCTCGTGCCGTCGGTGCGGCGAATGATGACGAGCGCGCGCAGCTTCGAGAGGATCGCCGCGCCCCATCCGGCATCGGGATTGGGCGCCGCCGCGTCGGCGCGCAGGATCGCCGGCGCGACCTCGTCGCCGAAGCGCTGCGCGAGCAGCGCAGTGCTGGGCAGGCCGGTCCGCGCTTCGTCCTCGAGCGGGCGCAGCTTGTCGGTCCAACCCGCGCGACCGCGGCCCAGCGCCTCGACGCTCGCGAGCTGCGCCGAGAAAGGCTGCGAGCTCGCGATCGCATTGCCGAGATCGGCGAGCGCCACGATCAGCACGCGCTGCGCGCTGTCGCCGCGCAAAGTCTCGTCCTTGATCACCTGCGACAGCCGCGCCTCGATCGCATCGAGCCGCTGATTGGTTTGCTGCAGCCGATCCTGCAGCGGCGCAACCGCCGCATTCGGATCCGGCACCGGCCGGCGCTCCAGCGCGCCGATCCGGTCGCTCAAGGATTGCAGCCGATCGAGCCGGCTTTCGATCGCGGCAAGGCGCGCATCGAGCGCCGCCGCTTGCTCGTTCTGGCTCGCGCCCGATGGCAGCAGCGGCGCGAGCGCCGGCCACCAATAAGAAGCGGTGGCCGCCGCCGCCAGCACCAGAACCAGCAGCGCCAACAGCCAGAGGCCGCGCGCGCGGCCGCGACGCGGGCGCGGCGTGCCGCTCGCTGCGGCGCCGGCATTGGCGCCGGTCACCGCATCGGAAGCGCGTTGCTCAGGGGCCGCCTCGGTCATGCGGATCGTTCCGTTGCGAGATTTCGCTCGAGCGCTTGCAGCAGCGCCGCCTCGGTCGGCTCGGCGGCGATAAGAACGCGCCGCCATTGCACCGCTTCGAGCGCGCTCGCCACGGCCGGGCTCAAAGCCAATGCGGCAACGCGCGCGCAATCGCCGCGGATCGGCGCCGCGAGCCTAGCAAAGGTGCCGGCGGTTCGCGGAGAGAAAAACAGCGCCGCGTCGATTCCGTTGCGATGAAAGGCGTCGACGGTGCTCTCGCGCAGCCGCGTCGCGGGCACGGCCTCATAAAGCACGGCGCGGCGCAAGGTGAAGCCGGCGGCGCCGACGAGGCCCGCGAGATCGCCCGCCGTGGCGCTGCCCGCCGCATGGATCAGCGCGCCATCGGCGGGCTTCAGCGTGGCGATGACGAGCGCCGCCAAATCCTCGACCTTGCCGCGCGCGCTCGCGACATCGGCGAAGCCCGCCTCGCGCGCCGCGGCCGCGGTCGCATCGCCCACCGCCAAGGCTTTGAGATCGCGGCGGCGGGTCGCGGCGGCAAAGGCGCGCGCGCCATTGGCGGAGGTGAAGAGCACGGCCTGGACGCCGGCGAGGAAGGGCGCGAGCGCTTCGCCGCTTTGCGGCAGAAAGCGAATGGTCAAGAGCGGCTCGATCAGCGCATCGATGCCGCGCGCGCGCAGCGCCGCCGCCAGCCGCTCGGCCTCGCTCTCGGCGCGGGTGATCAGCACCTTCATGCGCGGCTCTTATTCATGGCTTGAGGTGAGCGAGTCGAAAAACGCCGGGCCGGCGAGGGCGCGCAGCTTCTCGCCGGTCTCGCGTCCCAATTCGCGCGCGCGGCTCGTCGTGGTCGAGGCCTTGAGGCGATGGCAGACGCGGCCGTCGGGCGAGATCACCAGCGCGTCGAGCGCGATGCGATTCTCCTGCACCGTCGCGAGCGCGGCGATCGGCGTGCGGCACGAGCCGTCGAGCGCCGCGAGCAGCGCGCGCTCGGCGCTGGCGCAGAGCGCCGTCGGGCGGTGATCGATCGCCGCGAGCAGCGAGCGCGCCCGCGCATCATCGGCCCTGATCTCGACCGCGATCACGCCTTGCGCCGGCGCCGGCAGCATCTCTTCGGGCGCAAGGATCGCCGCCGCCTCGCCGTCGCGGCCGAGCCGCTTCAGCCCGGCGAGCGCGAGGATCGTCGCATCGGCCGCGCCGGCCTCGATCTTGCGGAGGCGCGTGTCGACATTGCCGCGCAACGGCACGACCTTGAGATCCGGGCGCAGCTTCAGGAGCTGCGCCTGGCGGCGCAGGGACGAGGTCCCGACCGAGGCGCCCGGCGGCAGGTCCTGGAGCGCGTGGCCCTTCGGCGCGATCAGCACGTCGCGCGCATCCTCGCGCGGCAGATGGCCGGCGATCGCGAGCCCCGCCGGCAGCACGCTCGGCATGTCCTTCATCGAATGGACCGCGAGATCGATGCGGCCGTCCTTCAGCGCCTCTTCGAGCTCCTTGGTGAAGAGGCCTTTCCCGCCAATCTCGAGGAGGCGCCGGTCGGTGATCGTATCGCCGGTGGTGCGGATCGCGACGGTCTCGATCGCGCCCGCGGCGGCGAGCTCCGGATGGGCGCGCTTAAGCCGCGCGCCGAGCTCCGCCGCCTGCGCGAGCGCGAGCTTGCTGCCGCGGGTGCCGATGCGCAAAAGGGGTGCTGCCATGGCCTCCTCTTAGGCGCTGGCGTCCCGGAAAGGAAGGGCCGGAAGGGCGGGGGCGGCGGGAGCGGGGCGTTGCCGCTGCCGCCCCGGGCGGCTAGGCTTAACGCCATGAAAATCCTCGGAATCGAGACGAGTTGCGACGAGACCGCCGCGGCCGTGGTGGGAGATGCGCCGCGCGCCATCCACAGCAACGTCGTCTTTTCCCAGATTGCCGAGCATCGCCCCTTCGGCGGCATCGTCCCCGAGATCGCGGCGCGCGCCCACCTCGCCCATCTCGATCCCGTGATCGCGCGCGCGCTCGCCGAGGCCGGCATCGGCTTCGGCGATCTCGACGGCATCGCCGCGACCGCGGGGCCGGGCCTCATCGGCGGCGTGATCGTCGGGGTCATGGAGGCGAAGGCAATCGCCTTCGCCCGCGGCCTTCCCTTCATCGCCGTCAACCATCTGGAAGGCCACGCGCTGAGCGCGCGCCTCATCGCGGCGGTGCCGTTTCCCTATCTGCTGCTGCTGGTCTCGGGCGGCCATTGCCAGCTGCTCATCGTCGAGGGCGTCGGCCGCTACCGCCGGCTCGGCACGACCATCGACGACGCCGCCGGCGAGGCCTTCGATAAGGGCGCGAAGCTCCTGGGCCTCGGCTATCCCGGCGGGCCGGCAATCGAGCGTGCCGCGCGATCGGGCGACCCGGTGCGGCTTCCCTTGCCGCGACCGATGGTGGGCCGCGAGGGGTGCGACTTCTCTTTCTCGGGGCTCAAGACAGCGCTGCGCCTCGCGGTCGAGCGCCGATCGAGCGCGGGCGCGCTTTCTGCCACCGACACGGCCGATCTCGCCGCCAGCCTCCAGGACTCGATCATCGAGAGCCTCGCCGACCGTACCGACCATGCGATCGCGGCGTTTCAAGAGCTTCATCCCGCGGGCAAGACGCTGGTCGTGGCCGGCGGCGTCGCCGCGAATGCCGCCTTGCGACAACGCCTGACCGCCCTCGCCGCGGCAGCGGGGCTCGATTTCGTCGCGCCGCCGCCGGCGCTCTGCACCGATAACGGCGCGATGATCGGCTGGGCCGGACTCGAAAGGCTGCGGCTCGGGCTGACGGACGGGCTCGATTTCGCACCGCGTCCGCGCTGGCCACTCGATCCCGACGCCGTGCGGGTCCGAGGCGCCGGTGTCAAAGCCTAAGCCGCCGCGCGATGGTTGCGCCATCGCGCATTCTTCGGGTGTAATCCTTTGATGCAGCGTTTCGGCGTCATCGGCGGAGGGGCGTGGGGGACGGCGCTGGCGCAGATGCTGCGTCGTGCCGGGCGCGATGTCATCCTCTGGGCGCGCGAGGCGGACACGGTCGCGGAAATCAACCGGGCCCACCTCAACCCCTCATTTCTGCCAGGCGTCACGCTCGATCCGGGAATCACCGCGACCGCGGCGCTTGCCGATATGGCGCAAGTCGATGCCCTCTTGCTCGCGACGCCGGCGCAACATCTGCGCGCGATCTGCGCCGGCCTCGCATCTTCTCTTCCGGCGCGGGCGCCGGTCGTGATCTGCGCCAAGGGCATCGAGGACAAAAGTGGCGCGCTGATGAGCGAGGTCGTCGCCGCGGCCTTGCCGCAGGCGCATCTCGCCGTGCTCTCGGGACCGACCTTCGCGGCCGAGGTAGCGCGCGGCCTGCCGACGGCCGTCACATTGGCGACGGCCCATCCCGAAGAGGGCCAGCGTCTTATCGCCGCCATGGGCAGCCGCAGCTTTCGCCCTTATTTCTCAGACGATGTCATCGGCGCGCAGATCGGCGGTGCCGTCAAGAATGTAATGGCAATCGCCTGCGGCATCGTCATGGGACGCGGTCTCGGCGACAATGCGCGCGCGGCGCTGATCACGCGCGGGCTTGCCGAAATGGTGCGGCTGGCGCTCGCCAAGGGCGGCAAGGCCGAGACGCTCATGGGGTTGTCGGGCTTGGGCGATCTGACGCTGACCTGCTCAAGTGTTCAGTCGCGCAACCACAGCCTCGGCCTTGCCTTGGGCAAAGGCGAGAAGCTTGCGGATTTCGTCGCCGCGCGGCGCTCGATCGCCGAGGGCGTGAGCTCCGCGGCGGCGGCGGCAACGCTGGCGCGTCATCTGCAAATCGATATGCCGATCGTCTTTGCCGTCGACGCGATCCTCCATCACGGTGCCGAAATCGATCGCGTGATCGAAGAGCTTTTGGCCCGGCCCCTCAAATCCGAAGCCGCGACGGCGTGATCGATGCGGAGCCTCATCGCCATCCGCCACGTGCCGTTCGAAGATCTCGACGGCTTCGCCGCGCCCCTGGCGGCGCGCGGCTATGCCATTTCGTATCGCGACGCGCCGGTCGACGACTTGACCGCGCCCGATCTCGGCGCGGCCGATCTGCTGGTCGTGCTGGGCGGTCCGATCGGCGCCTATGAGGAGGCACTTTATCCGTTTCTCACGCGCGAGCTGGCGCTGATCGAGAAACGACTGACCGCCGAGCGTCCCGTTCTCGGCATCTGCCTCGGCGCGCAGCTGATGGCGCGGGCGGCCGGCGCGCGTGTCTATCCCGGCAGGAAGGAACTCGGCTGGGCCGCGCTCGATTTGACCGAGGCGGGAAAGCGCTCGCCGCTGCGTTTCATCGATGCTGCGAGCAAGGTCCTGCATTGGCATGGCGACACCTTCGACCTTCCGGCGGGCGCCGCGCATCTTGCGGCGACGGAGAAGACACCGCATCAGGCTTTTGCCATCGGGCGCCACGCGTTGGGCTTGCAATTCCACATCGAGGCAACGACGCAGGGTCTGGAGCGTTGGTATGTCGGCCACGCGCTCGAGATCGCGGCGACGCCAGGCGTCAGCTTGGCCGCGTTGCGTGCGGATGCCGCCGATGCCGCGCCGATCCTGGCGCCGCAGGCGCGTGCCGCCCTCGAGTCCTGGCTCGCCGGGATTGAGCGATAGAAGCGGCGCGCGATTGGTGCGACAATCGGCGAAACAGTCCTCGAAAGGGAAGGGAGGGACCATGACGGAGATGCTCTCTCGTCCGATGGCCGAGATTGCCGCACTGCTTGCGGAAGGCGAGATCAAAGCACGCACGCTCGCCGAAGAGGCGATCGCCAATCACGAGCGCTTCGGCCGAAAGCTGATGGCCTATTCGCAGTGGTCGCCGGACTATGCATTGAAATGCGCGGCCGCGGCCGATGCCGCCTTCGCTGTCGGGTCGCGCGCCGGCCCGCTGCAAGGAATTCCGACATCGATCAAGGATCTCTTCGCGCATTCGGATTTCCCGACTTTTGCCGGATCGCCAAAGCGCTTGCCGGCAAAATTCGAAGCGGATGGCCCGGTCGTCGCCAATCTGCGTCGCCAATTGGCGACGGTGATGGGCAAGACGCACATGGTCGAATTCGCTTTCGGCGGCACCGGCCACAACGCGCATTACGGCAGCCCACGTAATCCCTGGGATGCGCAGGAACATCGCTCGCCAGGGGG
Organism: uncultured Rhizobiaceae bacterium; assembly: GCA_964391905.1. Classification (GTDB taxonomy): domain Bacteria; phylum Pseudomonadota; class Alphaproteobacteria; order ATCC43930; family CGMCC-115725; genus CAIKMD01. The sequence goes on along the minus strand of CAYMNX010000292.1, from coordinate 4,493 downwards.
CTCCTCGAGCGGCGCGGGCGTCAGCCTTTGCGAAGGCTCGGCGCTCTTGGCCGTCGGCAGCGACACGGCCGCCTCGGTCCGCCTCCCTGCGTCGATGACCGGCAATGCCGGCCTCAAATTCACCCATGGCCGCTGGTCGAGCGAGGGCATCGTGCCCTTGAGCTTCACCTTCGATACGCCCGGCATTCTGGCGCGCACCATGGCCGATGCGGGCTTCAGCTTCGCAGCACTCGATCCCAAGCTCGGCGACGGCTTTGCTTTTCTGCGCCACGTGCCGAGCGGCGTCGATGGAATTCGAGTCGGCTTTGCCGAGCACTGGTTCTGGGACGGGTGCGAGAACGGCATCGCCGAGGTGGTGAAGCTCGCGATCGAGAGTCTCGGTCGTGCCGGTGCGATCGTGCGCGAGAAATCCCTGCCTGAAGCGCGCGAAGCATTCGCCGTCTTCTGCGAAGGCGGGGTCTCGGGGATCGAGCTGCGCGCCTTTCTCGACCGCGAGCTGCCGGACTGGCTCTTGACCGTCGACCCGGTGAACGCGCCGGCGCTCAAGAACGCCGAGAACTTGTCGGCGCGCGATTACCTCGCGCGGTTGATGCGCTTGAAGGAGGCGGCGAAGGCCGCCGCGGCGCGCTTCGACGACGTCGATGTCATCGCCACGCCGACCGTCATGCTGACGCCCGACATCATGACGGTTCAGCAGAGCCATGAGGCTTTCTGGGCGCGCAATCGCGGCATCGTTCATAATCTCGTGCCGGTCAATTACCTTGTGCTCTGCGCCGCGACCTTGCCCGTGGGCCTCGATCGGCTTGGCATGCCGGTCGGGCTGCAGCTCATTGCCAAGGGGGGTGATGACGAGCGGCTCGTCGCGATCGCCTGCGCCTTCGAGCGCGTCTTGGGTACGCCGCGTGAGCGTATCGGCCTGCCGCCGATGTGCCGGACCTGAGATAGCCGTCTCGGCGACGGGCTTCTGCGCAGCGCATCCACGCTGCAACGCGATTACGATTCCGTCTGGGCCGGCTTGAAGAAAACTTCGAAGGCTGAAACTTATCTTGCCTCTCTCCCCACGCAGTCGGGGGCAATTGTGAGATCCGAATCGATTGTAAGTTCCCCAACCGCTTGGCGACTCGAGCCCTGAGTTCCCATCTATCGTGTCACGATGATTACGGATCCCAAAGGCGTTTTCCCGCCCATTGACGACAGTACCGCGCGCGACATATCGCGCATGCTTCAAGTCGAGTCGCGCAATTACGTAGCACCACTATGGTGGGCCCGAGATCGTCGAGACCCAAATTCAGTGATGCACAATGCATCGTGTTTCTTCCTCCAGATAGGATCGCGGAAGTTTGGCGTCACGGCTTATCATGTCCTCGCGCAATTCGTTGAGGATACCAAAGCAGTGGCAGGCCTCGAAGCACGAATCGGAAATACGGAGATTTCTGACTGGCCGGTCCGGCAGATCGGCGGAGATCGTGGCCTCGATGTCGCAACGTTTGAAATTAGTGATCGGGAATTTGCATCGATCGGGATTCGGGCATTCCAAAATTCACCAGCGAACTGGCCGCGGAAACCGCCAGACAAGAACAGAGGGGTGATATTTACCGGGTATCCGGGCGTCGATCGTCGCGTTCTAAGTCGAAAATCAGTCGAGTTTCTGCAGCAATCGAATGCGGTGATTGCGACAAGCACCGGCCCTCAAGAAATAGAGATCCAGATCGCGCGAAAGAATCTCCGCCCGATCATAGGCGATACGGTTCCCTCGATCATGAAAGACCTCGGCGGCTATAGCGGTGCACCGGTGCTCGTGATCTCGGCCGGCGTGGCCGAGCCGTTCTGGATCGGTGGGATTGTAATCAACCAAATCCCGGCGCTGTCCGAGGAGGATGTCGTCACGATCATCGCCCGACGGATAGACTGCATAAAGCCCGACGGCTCCTTGCGAACGTCGGAATATGTTGTCGATTGATGCAACGGAGCACCTCCACCCATGCAAATATCCGATTGGCTCAGCCCAGCAGCGACCATCATCGCCTCTATTGTCGCCGTGGGAGTGACCGCTCATTTCGCGAGACAACAGACGGCTATCTCTAGGGAACAGGCACGAACTGCCAAAGAGAAGCTACGACATGACTTGTACGAAAAACGATGGGCAATCTTCGAAAGCATTTTCGACTACTATCGAGCAATGATCACCTGGGAACGGACGACAGAACAGGAAAGAGCAAAAGAAAGGTTTTTTCGTTCCTACCAGCAGTCCGGGTTCCTTTTTTCGAAAGATGTCGAAGAGCTGATGAAGAATCTCAACGATCAGGGCAACGTAGTAACGGGCCTTAAAGACTTAATGGCTGATGCAGACACGCGGCCGACTGACCCAAAAACGATTGCCGATTGGAGCAAACGGATAAATGATATTCAGACGCGCGGCTTCGAGGAAGGCTTTCTGAAACTGAAGGCGACAATAGCCCCCTATCTTTCTTTTCACAGACTCTAAAACGGTATTCGCGGGCGGCTACACCACCCTGTGGAGACCCAGCATCTGGCGCGCTTCGGCGGGGGTGGCGAGCTCCTCGCCCATTGCTTCGATGATGCCGACGGCCTTCTCGACCAGCGCCGCGTTCGACGGCGCGAGCTTGCCGCGCGAGAGATAGAGATTGTCCTCGAGCCCGACGCGCACATGGCCGCCATAGAGCATCGCCTGCGCGACCATCGGGAATTGCTGCGCGGCACAGCCGAAGGTGAACCAGGTGTTGTCGGTCGGCGGCAGCATATCGCGCATGAACTTCATCGCCTCGGGCGTCGCGGGCGTGCCCCAGGTGACGCCGAGGCAGATCTGGAAGAGGGTCGGCGTTTTGAAATGCCCGGTTTGAATCATGCGTTTTGCTAAAAGGATATGGCCGGGCTCGAACACCTCGATCTCGGGCGTGACGCCGGCATCGCGAATCGCAATCGCCATCTCCTCGATATGCGGCACCGTGTTGACGAAGACGTAATTGCCCATGTTGATGCTGCCCATATCGAGGCTGCAGATCTCGGGCTTCAGCTCGATCACGTGCTGCACGCGCTCGGCCGGCGTGCGCAGAGTCGAGCGCGGATCGGGTATCATGGGATCGTTGCTGCCGGGCACGAAGCGGGCGCCAGCGCCGGTGGTGAGGTTGATCACGACATCGACGCCGCTGTCGCGGATGCGATCGACCACCTCTCTATAATGCGCGAGCTCCATGCTGGGCCCCGTCGTCTTCGGGTCGCGCACATGAATATGGACGATCGCCGCTCCCGCCTTGGCCGCCTCGATGCCGGATTCGGCGATTTGCTTCGGCGTCACCGGCACGGCTGGGTTCTTGCCAGGAGTATCCGCCGCGCCGGTCAAGGCGCAGGCCACCATTACTTTCCGTGCCATCTTTGTCCTCCTCAAAGGAGATGGGCGTGGGATTTGGCGGCTAATATCTCTGGGGATCAGCCGCCGCGCAAGGCCCACCGCCCACGCTCGTCGCGCGTCAGCAAGCCTTCTTGCCGCAGCGCGTCGAGCGCGCGCACGATCTCGCGCCCGTCGCGACTCCCGAGAGCCGCCATCAGTTCGGCGAAGTATTTAGGCCCGTCGCTCAGCGCCGCGCGGAGATTGGCCGGGCGCTTGCCGTCGTAACGCGGCGGCTCCGGCACGGTGCGCTCGAGCGCGCCGCCGGTGCCGAAAGGCCAGGTAAGGTCGAAGCCGGCTTTCGAGCCGACGCGAGTGCTTACGAGCGAGGGGTCGAGCGGCAGGGTGCGCAGGTTGCTCTCGATGATGATGTCGCGATCGGGCTGGAAGCGTGTCGCCATCGCCCAATCCATCTGCCCGTCGGAGAAGATGTCGATATCGGGATCGACGACGAAGGCATTCTTGATATTGGCGAGGCTCGAGAGTGCTGCGAGGATCGCATTGCGCGCTTCGCCCGGCACGCGCTGGCGCAGCGAGATGCGGACATTGAACATGCCGCCGGTAGCGGCGGTGGCGTAGACGTTGAGCGGCTCGCGCACCGCGCTCTGCAGCGCCTGCCACACCGTCGCCTCCGTGCGCAGCGCCACGAGCGGTGCCGAATCCGTTCGCGCCATGTGATAGCCGCCGATCGTTGTCGTCTGGAAGATCGCGTCGCGCCGCCGCGTGATCGCGGTGCAGCGGAAGACGGGATTCTGCTTCACCCCGCCGTAATAGCCGAGGAATTCGCCGTATGGCCCTTCGGATTCGACATATCCCTTGGCGTCGAAATTTCGCTCGAGCACCCATTAGGCATCGGCCGGGACGCGGTTGTCGTTGGTGACGCATTTGACGACGGGCAGCGGCGCGTCGCGCAAGCTTGCGACAAGGCCCAACTCGTCGACGGGCAGGCGCATCGTCGCTGCGACGAGATCGATCGGATGCGAGCCGACGGTGAAGGCGACCGGCAGGTGCTCGCCACGCGCTGCGTAGGATTCATAGATCGCGCGCAAGTCGCTGGGGCTGACGAGATCGACGCCGGTCTCGGTGG
>CAYMNX010000291.1:0-4569 GCA_964391905.1 uncultured Rhizobiaceae bacterium | reverse complement strand
GGATCGCATTCGATGCCGCCGACCTGCTGGAAATAGGTGAATTGCGTCACCTCCATGCCGTCGAGCCAGACTTCCCAGCCGAGCCCCCAGGCGCCGAGGGTCGGGCTTTCCCAATCATCCTCGACGAAACGGATATCGTGGCGCCCGGTATCGATGCCGAGCGCGTCGAGACTCTTCAGATAAAGCGCTTGGCTGTCGGCGGGCGCCGGCTTCAAGATCACCTGGAACTGATAGTAATGCTGCAGCCGATTGGGGTTCTCGCCATAGCGCCCGTCGGTCGGGCGGCGCGAGGGCTGCACATAGGCGGCGCGCCACGGCTGCGGTCCAAGCGCGCGCAGGGTCGTTGCCGGATGGAAGGTTCCCGCCCCCATCTCGACATCATAAGGCTGCAGGATCACACAACCCTGATCAGCCCAGAATTTCTGCAGCGTAAGGATGAGTGCCTGGAAGCTATTGCTTGTCGAAGCACCCGCCGCCATCCAGTAATCCGGAAAAAGTTGAGATTGCGCAGCACGATATCGGCCGACTCGGCGAGGGTCAAGCCGTGGGGGTCAACGCCCCCAAGGGCAGCCGGCTTTACCGCAATTGGTCGCACTTTCGGCCGCGACGAAGGCGCCGCAGACCTGGCATTTGCTGAGGTCCTCGATGGTAGGGCGGGGGGCGCGCGGGCCGGTGGCCTGCTGCCGACGTGCGATCTCCTCGCGCAAGCTGCGGCGAATCGCCTCGACCCGCGCCGCATATTTGAAGCCGTACCAAACCACTCCAATTAAGATGGCGAGGACGAGCAGTTTTCCCAGACTGAGACCCAGCATTTGCGATTAGCTCTTCGCGGCGCGCTTCATCGCCCAAAGCACGCTGCGATGAAGCCAATCCGGCTCGATTTGATGGTCGCCATTATGGAGGCACATCTCCAATTGTCTGCCGCTGCGGCAATTCGTCCAGCTTTCGCAATCGAGCGCGCCGTCGCGCGTCTTCAGATCGGGCGCGACGGCGCAACCATCGGTCGCCGCCAACACGGCAAAGCCTTGATGAAGGTCGCCCTGGTGAAATTTCCCGCCTAAAATCGCGCGCCCCGTCATGGGAAAAGTGTGATCGTTGATCGCATGCGTGTGGCGCAGCTCGACCGGCCCCGTCTCGCAGCGCTCGGGATAGGGCAGCCAAAAATCGCCCGAGAACGGGAGGAAGGCGGCAAAGCCCTGAGCGCCGTGACAGGCGAGGTCCCAGACCATCGAGGCGCCGATCGAGAAGCCGGCGGCAAAGACCTGCCGCTCGTCGACCGGCCAACGCTTCTCGGCATCGCGCAAGACCTCATGAAGAAAGGCGATGTCGTCGCGCTTGCGGCTTGGCGCGCCCCGATGCGACCAGCTCTGATCGACGCCATCGGGGAGGATCAGCAAGGCGCCCTCTTCGCTCACCGCCGCGACAAGCGCGGCGTTCGCCGCAACCTTGGCGCTGTCCTCGCGAAAGCCGTGGAGATAAAGAACCAAAGACATGGCGCGGACGCCGTCCCATTGCGGCGGCACGATCGCGCGGTAGGCCCCGTCCGGCAGCGTGATCAGCGCCGGCTCGGCCTCCGCGCCGCCGGCGAGAGCGACGAAAAGAAACGCAAAGACCCACCGTCGCATCAAAGGCCGAACCGCGCCCAGATCAGCCGCTCTTCGAGGCGTGCCAGCAAGTCTCCCACGATGTCGCCGCCAAGATCAGGCCGGCGCGGTACAACGAGCCGCGCCCACAGCGACCTGCGCCGCTCGGGCTCGATCAGGCGCAGGCGCACGTCCTCGCCGAAGAGGCCGCGCAGCACGCCGCGCAATTCGCCGATGCCGTCGATGAGGCCCAGCGCCAAGGCGCGCTTCCCGGCAAAAACCTCGCCGCTGAAAATCTGCGCATCCTCGCCCTTGAGCTTGGCACCGCGGCGCTGCCGAACCAATTCTTTGAAGCTGCCATGCAGATCCTGCTGCAGCGTCTTCAAGCGCTCGACATCCTGCGGCCGCTCCGGCAGGAAGGGATCGAGCAGCGACTTGTTTTCCCCCGCCGTATAAAGCCGCCGCTCGATGCCGAGCCGGCCCAAGAGATCGACGAAGCCGAAGCCGGCGGTCACGACGCCAATCGAGCCCAGGAGCGAAGTCTCCTCGGCATAGATCTCATCGGCCGCCAAGGCGAGCCAATAGCCGCCGGAAGCGGCGACATCTTCGGCGAAAGCGAGGACCGGAACCGCATGCTCGGCCGCAAGCTGGCGGATGCGGCGATAGAGCAGCGCCGATTGCGCCGGCGAGCCGCCGGGCGAATTGATCGCCAGCGCCACCGCTTTGAGGCCAGGCTGCGTGAAGGCGCGCTCCAGCGCCGCGGCGTAGCGGCGCACCGACAAGCCGCGCCGGCCGCGCAAGCCGATCACACCGTCGAAACGCAACACCGTGATGGTGGGCTCCGCCGCGCGCCACGGTCCGAACGGCAAGCGTCGGAGAAGATCGCGCATCATGGCAGCAATCGCAGCGGTGCGCCGTGACGCAGAACGGCTTCGGCCGGATCGGTGTTGCGCCCATCGGGCTTGTGCAGCACGAGCCCAGGCAAAAGCCGCAGCGGCGTGGCGCTGCCTTTCCTCGCCTGGACAAGAATGCGCTTCGCCGGCCGGTTCTCGCCCGCCCAGAGGGGAAAGACCATGATCTCGCCGGCTCGACCCGAGAGTTCGGCCAAGAGTGGGCCGAGCCGATCGGCGCGGTGAATGAAGGTGATGCAGCCGCGCGGCGCCACCATGGCGAGCGCAAAGCGCACCCAGGCGGCGAGATCGGCCTCGCCTTCGATCGAGGCCTCGGCCTTGCCGGGGTCGGGCGAGACCGAGGCTTTATCGGCCTCGAGAAAGGGCGGATTGGCCATCACCTGCGAGAACCCGCCGGGCTCCAGTCGCGGCGGCGGATGCAGCAGATCGCCGGTCATGACCGAGACCCGCGCCCCCAAGCCGTTGAGCTCGATATTGTCGCTCGCAAGCCGGATCATCTCGCGTTGCCGGTCGATGCCGACGATGCGGCAGCCCGGCACGCGCGCCGCAAGGCAGAGGCTTGCCGCGCCGACGCCGCAGCCGATATCGAGCACGGTATCGACCGCGGTCGCGGGTACGGCCGCGGCGAGCAAGACCGGATCGATCGCGACGCGGTAGCCGCGAACCGGCTGCCGCACGCGGATCTTGCCGCCCAGCAGCGTGTCTTCGCTGACATCCGGGGTTAGAGGGGCAAGGCTCATACCGGCTCTCCGGTCTCTTTGATCACCGCGCGAGCACGGCGCTCGTCGGCATCACTTACCATAAGCCGGCGCGGGATCGCGCCGATACTGCCTTCCATGACGCTGGTATAGGAATCGAGGATCACCGCCTCGATTCCCGCCGAGGCGAGCAGCGCCTGAAGCCAAGACAGACGGACAAAATCGTTGGTGCGCACCAATTCCTTCATTGCTCTCTCGCGGCAGCGTGATTCAACGCGAAGCCGCGCGGGCTTGACCCGTCCGGCAAGCGCTCTATGCTCGCGTGGGGTCAAGGTTCCGTCAAGCAAGGGAAAGAGGCACGGACGTGGCATGGGCAGTCAGTGCCAAGGAAGATAGAGCGAAGCCAACAGCGACGCTCGACCGCCTGACCGCGCTGCTCGAGGCCGACCTCGCTCGCGTCAACTCCCTCATTCTGAGCCGGATGCAGAGCCCGGTTGCGCTGATCCCGCAACTTGCAGGCCATATCATCGCCGCCGGTGGCAAGCGGCTGCGGCCGATGTTGACGCTCGCGACCTCGCGCATGTGCGGCTATCGCGGCGAGCGCCATATCGCGCTGGCGGCGGCGGTCGAATTCATTCACACCGCGACCCTGCTCCATGACGATGTCGTCGATGCGAGCGATCTGCGCCGAGGCCTTGCCACCGCCAATGCGGTTTGGGGCAACAAACCGTCGGTCCTGGTTGGCGATTTTCTCTTCAGCCGTGCTTTCGAGCTGATGGTCGAGGACGGCTCGCTGCGCGTCCTCGATATTCTCTCGAAGGCCTCTGCGGTCATTGCCGAGGGCGAGGTACTACAGCTCGTCACCTCGAACGACGTCGCGACCACCGAGGCCGCTTATCTCGAAGTGATCAACGCCAAGACGGCGCAGCTTTTCGCGGCCGCAAGCCGCATCGGCGCGGTGCTGGGCGAGTGCTCCGCGGCCGAGGAGGAAGCGCTCGAGGCGTTCGGTCGCAATCTCGGAATCGCTTTCCAGCTGATCGACGACATGCTCGACTATTCGGCGCATCAGGCCGAGCTCGGCAAGACCGTCGGCGACGACTTTCGCGACGGCAAGATCACCCTACCGGTGGTCCTCGCCCTGAAGGCCGCCGACGAGCGCGAGCGCCGCTTCTGGCACCGAACCCTCGAGGAGATGGACCAGAAGGAGGAGGACCTCCCGCGCGCCATCGAGCTGATGCACCAGCACGGCACGCTCACCGCAACCTTGGAGCGCGCGCGCGAATATGGCGCTGCGGCGCGCCGGGCGCTTGCCGCTTTCCGCAAGGGACCGGAGCGCGATGCGCTCGACGAGGTGATCGATTTCTGCCTTGCGCGAGG
>CAYMNX010000290.1:0-2394 GCA_964391905.1 uncultured Rhizobiaceae bacterium | reverse complement strand
CGCTTGGTGAAGACCCAATCGAGCGATTGGGGTGGCTGCTTGGTCAACTTGGCAACAATGGCGACCGCCTCTTGGTGGTTGGCGGGATCCCAATACCAGCGCTGCACGCGCAGCACGTCTTCCATGAGATCGACGAGCGCGGCATGGTTCTTCGCGATATAGGGCGCGCGTGCCGCCCACATCAGCAACTCCGCGGGGCCGATCTCGTCACCCTGCTTGAAGAGCGTGCGCCCAATCGCCTGAAGCTGAGGATCATAGATGAAAGGCAGCACCACCGCGGCGAGGTCGATCTTATGCTCCTGCAGCGCGGCGCGCATATTCGGAAAATTGATTTCGACGTCGGTGTAGTCGCGGCGCTCCTCGAGGCCGTGCTGGCGCAGGATGTAGCGCATCGCCATGTCGAGACCGCTGCCGACGCCATTGGTCGCGATCACTTTGCCCTTGAGATCGGCGAAGCCTTGGATCGGGCTCTCTTTCAAGACCGTGAACTGGCTCGTCGCATAGCCGGGCGCGCCGTCTTCCAGCTCATCGGCGATGAGGCGAAGATCCGCCATATGCGCGTTCTCGATCGCCGCGCCGAAGCTCGAGAAAGCAAGCTGCGCGATATCGAGCTCGCCGGAGGCCAAAGCGGTGAGCTCCGCGGGCGTATTGCTGAAATGAATCGCTTCGATCGTGTAGGACTGGCCGTGATGGTGCAGAAGCTCCGGCTTCTCGGTAAGATAGCCGCCGCGCGAGCCGGGCGTGGCGATCCAGCCGATGCGGACCTTGACCGGATCGGCATATGCCACGGCGCTCAATCCAAGCGAAATTGCTGCGGTTGCGAAGAGCGCCATCCTTATTGCGTGAAACACACCAGTCCTCCCATGCCAATTTGCGAGCGCCAACCTGTCGATGGCGCTATGATCCGGATCCCGACGCGTTGTCGCAAGTTCCATTCGAGTTGGCAATGGCCGAAACGGTCCTTCTCACGAGCTTGACGCCGACGCGTCGCCGGCTCGCTTTTTTTCTGCTGCTCGTCGGCGCGCTGTTGCCATCGCTCAACATGTTTATCGTTACGATCGCGCTGCCGGTGATTCGCGAAGCACTCAAGGCGAGCGGCTCCGACACGGCGCTTATTGTTTCGGGCTATACTTCCGCTTTCGCCGTGTGCCTTATCACGGGCGGGCGGCTTGGCGATCTTTTCGGACGCCGCCTCATCTTCCTCATCGGCATGGCGGGCTTCACGCTGACCTCGTTGATGTGCGGCCTTGCGCCCAATGCCGAAATCCTCGTCGTCAGCCGCGTATTGCAGGGCGTCGTCGCGGCCTTGATCGTGCCGCCGGTCTTGGGCAGCCTTCGCAATCTCTTTCCGCCAGGCGAGATTCCGTGGGCGCTCAACATTTACGCGACGGGTATCGGCGTTGCTGTTGCCGGCGGTCAGTTTCTCGGCGGCATGCTGATCGCGGCCGATAGTTGGGGATTGAGTTGGCGCTCCACTTTTCTGATCAATGTGCCGATCGGATTGATCGTTCTCGCGATGACGCCGTTCTTCGTGCCGGAAAGCGGCGGCCGCGACAAGCCGCGGCTCGATTTCGGAGGCGTCTTGCTGCTATCGGCTGCGCTCGCCTGCTTCATCGTACCGTTCTCGATGGGCCGCGAGCAGCATTGGGCAGCTTGGGTAATCATTCTTCTTGCCGCATCGCCTCTCCTTGGCCTCGCCTTTTTTTATTTCGAGCGCGCGCTGACGCGCCGCGGCGGCATGCCGATTCTCGACGCGACCCTGCTGAAGGTGCCGACCTTCCGCCGCGGCCTGCTGGTCGCGCTGCTCTTCTTCTTTACCATGCCCTTCTATCTCTTCTTCTCGCTCTATCTGCAGGCGGGGCTTGGCCAGAGCGCATTCGCCGCGGGCCTCGCCGTGCTGCCCTACGGCGTCGCCAATTTCGTCGGGCCGATGCTGGCGACGCGATGTCCCGCGGCATTTCGGCGCTACCTCTTCGGCCTTGGCATGGCGCTCGAAGTGACAGGCTATGCCGGCGTCGGCCTTTGCGCCGCGACCCAAACCGGCGGCGCGATTCTCTTTTGCGTGCTGTTCATCGGCGGCTTCGGTCAGGGCGTCGCCATGCCGGAGATGATCAATATAATCCTCGGCGATGTGCCGCAGGAATATAGCGGCCTGGCGGCCGGCATGATGAATTCGACCTTGCAGCTTGGCGTTTCGATCAGTGTGACGGTGATCGGGAGCCTCTTTTTCGCCGTGCTTGGCGACGGCACGACTGCCGCCGATTATGGCCATGCGCTCGGCATCGCCATGGCCTCGCAGGTCGTGGCGCTCAGCCTCTCGATGCTGCTCGGCTTGCGGAACGCCGCGCTGCGGCGGGTTTAGCGCCGTTGTTTCGACGCACAATCGGCGCTTTT
>CAYMNX010000289.1:0-2789 GCA_964391905.1 uncultured Rhizobiaceae bacterium | reverse complement strand
ATCGCCGAGGTCGATTGCTCGGGATCGAGCTGATCCTCGTCGCTCAAGGCGACACCGATCTCCTCGGCGCGCAAAAGCGCCAAGAGCTGGCGCTGATCGGCCAAGTTGGGGCAAGCGGGATAGCCGAAGGAATAGCGGCTGCCGCGATAGCCCTGCTGCAACAACGCATGCATGTCGCGCGGCTCCTCCGCGGCAAAGCCCAATTCGGCGCGGATGCGCTTGTGGATGTATTCGGCGAGCGCCTCGGCCATCTCGACCGAGAGGCCGTGGAGATAGAGATAGTCCTGGTAGCGGTTCGCCGTGAACCATTCCCGTGCCACATCCGAGGCTCGGCCGCCCATGGTGACGAGCTGGAGCCCCAACACGTCACGCTGATTGTCGCCGATATCGCGCAGGAAATCGGCGATGCAAAGGCCGCCTTCCTTGTTCTGGCGCGGCAAGGTGAAGCGCGCGACCTCGCTCGTGCCGCCCTCGTCGAAGAGAACGACGTCATTGCCCTCGCCCGCGCATTTCCAATAACCGTAGGACGCTTGCGGGCGGAGGATGTCTTCACCCGCGACCTTCTCCAGCATGCGCCTCAGCACAGGACGCAGCTCGCGATACGCCCAATCCATGAATTCGTCGAGCGTTCGCCCGTCCTTGCGATAGCCCCATTGAAATTGATAGAGCATGCGCTCGTTGAGATAGGGGACGAGCGCCTTGACCGGCAATTGCGTGACGATGCGCGGGCCCCAGAACGGCGCATCGGGAACGGCGAGGCCGCGATGCAGCTCGGCGCGGCGCAGGCGGATCTCTTCCGCATCGACCGGCCGTAGCGGCTTGGCGTCGGCGGCACGGCCGAGCTTTCTTTTCTCATTGACGGGCCGACCTTCATTGGCGGCGCGCAGGCCCGCGAGATGCGCATCGAAGCTGCCGGTCGCGATCTTCTCCATGAGGTGGAGCCCGTCGAATGCATCGCCCGCATAGGCGACGCGGCCGCAGGCGTAGCTCTTGCGGCAGTCCTCCTCGACATAGCGCCGCGTCAGCGCGGCCCCGCCGAGCATGACCGGAACCGAGAGGCCCTGGCGCGTCATCTCCTCGAGATTTTCGCGCATCACGACGGTCGATTTGACGAGAAGGCCCGACATGCCGATGGCATCGGCCTTGTGCGCCGTAACCGCTTCCAGAATCGAATGGAGCGGCTGCTTGATGCCGAGATTGACGACCTTGTAGCCGTTATTGGTCAGGATGATGTCGACAAGATTCTTGCCGATATCATGGACGTCGCCCTTGACCGTCGCGAGCACGATGGTGCCGCGCTGGTGGCCCTCTTCTCGCTCCATGAACGGCTCGAGATAGGCGACCGCCGCCTTCATCGTCTCCGCCGATTGCAAGACGAACGGGAGCTGCATCTTGCCGGCGCCGAAGAGCTCGCCGACGACCTTCATCCCGTCGAGCAGGAAGGTGTTGATGATGTCGAGGGGCGAATGCTGCTTCAGCGCCGCGGCGAGATCATCTTCGAGCCCCTGACGGTCGCCATCGACGATGCGCTGCGCCAGGCGCTGGCCGAGATCGGTCGGGCGCACTTTCTTCTTCGCTTCCGTCGCATTGCGGTCGCGGAAGAGCGCGATGAAGGCTTGCAGCGGGTCGTAGCCCTCGCGACGGCGATCGAAGATCAGATCCTCGGCGGCGATGCGCTCGGCCTCGGGAATTGCGTGGAGCGGCGTCAATTTCGAGACATGCGCGATCACGCCGTGAAGACCGCGCTTCAGCGCGTGGTCGAGATAGACGGAGTTGAGCACGGCGCGCGCCGGCGGGTTGAGGCCGAAGGAGATGTTCGAGAGGCCAAGGAGCAGCTGGCATTGCGGCATCGCTTTGGCAATGCGCTCGATCCCGTCGAGGGTCTCGATGCCAAGCTTCCGGTCTTCCTCATTGCCGGTGCAGATGGTGAAGGTGAGCGGATCGATGATCAGATCCGATTCTTTGAGGCCGAAGCGGCCGCAAGCGAAATCGCGCAGCCGCTCGGCGATGGCGAGCTTCCTCGCCGCGTCTTTCGCCATGCCGCTCTCATCGATGGTGAGCGCAATCACCGCCGCCCCAAAGCGCCGCGCGAGCTCGAGCCGCTTCGCCGCGGGCTCTTCGCCATCCTCGAAATTGATCGAGTTGAGCACGGCCTTGCCGCCGTAAAGGCGCAGCGCCGCATCGAGCACGGGCAGCTCGGTGCTGTCGATGACGAGCGGCGCCGCGACGGCGCCGCGCATCCGGCTGACGACGGCGCTCATCTCCGCGATCTCGTCGCGCCCGACGAAAGCGGTGCAGATATCGATCGCATGCGAGCCTTCCTTCACCTGCTCGCGCGCCATCTCGACGCAGCCATCCCAATCGCCGCTCTCCTGGAACTGGCGAAAGCGCTTCGAGCCGTTGGCGTTGCAGCGCTCGCCGATCGAGAGATAGGCGTTCTCTTGCCGCAGCGCGGTCGTCGTGTAGAGGGAAGTGATGGCCGGGACCCAGACGCTGCGTCGCGCTTTGGGGCGCGGCCGCGCGCCATGACCCGCCAGCCGCCGCAGCATCGCATCGAGCGCCGCGATGTGCCGGCTCTCGGTGCCGCAGCAGCCGCCGACCAGATTGACGCCGTCCTCGCCGACGAAGCGCTCTTGCCATTGCGCCAATTCCTGCGGGCTCAACGGGTAGTGCGCATGGCCGTGATGGAGCTCGGGCAAGCCGGCATTGGGCTGCACGGAGATATAGCCGGGCCAGCTCTCGGCGAGCCACCCTACATGCTCCGCCATCTCTTGCGGCCCGGTCGCGCA
>CAYMNX010000288.1:0-1742 GCA_964391905.1 uncultured Rhizobiaceae bacterium | reverse complement strand
CAGCAGGCGGCGCTGATCGTCGTCCCATCCTCGGGCGGCGCGCGCATGCAGGAAGGCATCCTATCGCTGATGCAAATGCCGCGCACGACGCTCGCGGTCGAGATGGTGAAGGAAGCACGGCTTCCTTACCTCGTGCTGCTGACCAATCCAACCACCGGCGGCGTTTCAGCCTCGTTCGCGATGCTGGGTGACATCACCCTCGCCGAGCCCGGTGCCGTCATCGGCTTTGCCGGCGCGCGGGTGATCGAGGAAACCATTCGCGAGAAATTGCCCGAGGGCTTCCAACGCGCGGAATACCTGCTCGAGCACGGCATGGTCGACATGGTGGTGCCACGCAAGGAGCTGCGCGAGACGCTCGCCCGCATCGTCCGCCTGTTGATGAGTCCGGCGCGTGCGCCCGGCACGGCGCTGGCGCTCGCGACGAGCCCGCAGGCCCAGCCCTGATCAGCGACCAAATCCTTGCCCGGCTGCTGACGCTTCATCCGAAGCTGATCGATCTCAGCCTCGATCGGATGACGCAACTCCTCGCCGCGCTCGGCCATCCCGAAGCAAAGCTGCCGCCGGTCATCCATGTCGCCGGCACGAATGGCAAGGGCTCGACCGTCGCTTTCCTGCGCGCCTGCCTCGAAGCCTCCGGCAAACGAGTCCATGTCTACATCTCGCCGCATCTCGTGCGCTTCGCCGAGCGCATCCGCCTCGCCGGAAAGCTGATCGACGAGGAGGCGCTGGTCGCGGTCCTCGATGAATGCGAGCGCGTCAATGGCGGCGCGCCGATCACCTTTTTCGAGATCACCACCGCCGCCGCGTTTCTCGCCTTTTCGCGCGTGCCGGCGGACTTCGTCTTGCTCGAAGTGGGGCTCGGCGGGCGTTTTGATGCAACCAACGTCGTCCCGCAACCGGTCGTCACTGCGATCACCCCGGTCTCTCTCGACCATCAACAATTCCTCGGCAACACGGTCGCCGAGATCGCCTTCGAGAAGGCGGGCATTCTGAAGCCGCGGACGCCAGCGGTGATCACGCGCCAGCCCGAAGCGGCCGCCACGGTGATCACGGCGCGCGCCCGCGAAATCGGTGCGCCGCTTTTTCGACAAGGCGCGGAATGGGAGGCCGAGCGGCGTGCGGATGGCGGGCTTTCCTATCGCGGCCGCCACTCCTTCGAGCTGCCGCCGCCGGGCCTCATCGGGCCGCACCAATACGACAATGCCGGCGCGGCGCTCGCCTGTCTCGACAGCATCCCGGACTTGGCGCTCACGCAACCGGACCTGGCGCAAGGCTTGCGCCAGGTCGAATGGCCAGCGCGGCTGCAGCATCTCGGTCACGGTGCGCTCGCGCAGTTGATGCCGGCAGGCGCCGAGCTTTGGCTCGATGGCGGCCACAATCCGGCGGGCGGCGCGGCGCTGGCCGAAATGGTTAAGGGATGGCGCGACAAGCCGTTGAGGCTCGTCTTCGGCATGCTCAAGACCCATGACGCAATCGGCTTCCTCAAACCGCTCGCGCCCCTCGCGCAAAGGCTCGATGCCGTTACCATTCCTGGCGAGGCGAACAGCCTGACCGCCGAAGAGACCGTTGCCGCGGCGCGAGCAGTCGGGCTCGAGGCGACGCCGCGTGCCTCGATTGCCGCGGCGATTGCGGCGGCGGCGATACCGCAAACGCGCGTGCTCATCTGCGGCTCGCTCTACTTGGCCGGGAGGGTGTTGGCGGAGAACGGGACGCCGCCCTAGAATGGGGCCATAACAAAGAGG
>CAYMNX010000287.1:0-2376 GCA_964391905.1 uncultured Rhizobiaceae bacterium | reverse complement strand
CGCTTCGCCGAGGAATCGTACTCGTCGACCGCGCGCAGCGCCTCTTCCTTATGTGGAATGGTGAGATTGCAGCCGCGAAAGCCCAGGACCGGCAGCGCCTGGAGGGCGCGGCGCAGGTCCTCGGGCTTGATCGCCATCGGCACATAGGCACCGTCGATGCCATATTCCTTGAGCCAATGGCCGTGGAGCGCCGGCGAGCGCGAATGCGCGACCGGCCAGCCCATGATGCCGGCAAGCTTGGCGGCACCCGTGATCGTCATGGGATGATCATGCCGGCAGCGCGTCTTGGTCGCGCAGAAAAGCGAGGAGCGGGAGCAGCGGCAGGCCGAGAATCGTGAAGTAGTCGCCTTCGACCTTTTCCATGAGCTGGGCGCCGAGACCCTCGAGCTCATAGCCGCCCACCGTCGCGAGCGCGCGTTTGCCCATGACCGCGAGATAATGATCGATGAAAGCCGCGCTGCAGCGGCGCAAAGTCACGAGCGCGCGCTCGACCACAGACCACAGCACCTTGCCGTCGCGAATGATCGTCGCGGCGGTGACGAGCGCATGCTGGCGATCGTTGAGCGCCATGAGTTGCATCCGGGCCTCATCGAGATCCCGCGGCTTGTCGAACCACGCGCCATCGCAATTGAGGAGCTGATCGGCGCCGAGTATCATCGCGCCGGGATGACGCGTTGCAACGGCTTTCGCCTTCATCTCGGCCAGGCGCAGGGCGCAGGACGCCGCATCGACGCCGGCGGTGCGGCTTTCGCGCTTGATCGATGCCTCGTCAATCCCTGCTGGATCGACCGTCACATCGATGCCGGCTGCCGCCAAGAGACGCGCCCGCGCGGCGCTGGCGGAGGCGAGAACCAGCGTGGTCATGCGTCTTCCTCGCCATGCTTGCGCGCCAAGAGCTTGAGAATCGCGGCCGCGGTTTCCTCGATCGAGCGGCGGCTCACATCGATGACCGGCCAGGCTTGATCGGTGAAGATGCGCCGCGCTTGCGTCACCTCCTCGCGCACTTTGGCGAGATCGGTGTATTCGCTGCGCTCGCCGGTATGAAGCGAGGCGAGGCGCTGCGTCCGCACCTGAATCAGCCGGTCCGGGTCGTTGGTCAACCCGACGATCAGCGGCCGGGTCAGCTCGAAGACTTCTTGCGGGATCGGAACACCGGGCACGATCGGAACATTGGCGGCCTTGATGCCGCGATTGGCGAGATAGATGCAGGTCGGCGTCTTCGAGGTGCGCGACACGCCCACAAGCACGACATCGGCATCGTTGAGGCCCCAGAGCGACTGGCCGTCGTCGTGATTAAGCGCGAAGGTCATGGCATCGATGCGCTGGAAATACTCGCTGTCGAGCATGTGCTGCTGGCCGGGAAGCCCGCGCGACTGGCGGCCGAGATAGGAGGCAAGCGCACCGATCACCGGGTCCAGCACTGGGATGGCCGGCACCTGCAGCTTGCGGCAACCTTCGATCAAAGGCTGGCGCAGCGACTCGTTGACGAGGGTATAGAGCACGACGCCGGGATTGGCGGCCACGCCGCCGATGACGCGATCGATCTGCGCCTTGGTGCGAACCATCGACCAGATATGCTCGATCGCGTCCGTATCCTCGAATTGCACGAGGCAGGCGCGCGCGACCGAATGGACGGTATCGCCGGTCGAGTCGGAGACGAGGTGAAGATGGAAACGAGTCACATCGCGCTCCGGCAAAAACGGTGGAAGGAATGGGGATAAGCCGTGCCCCTCGGGGACCGAGCGGGACCGACCCCGAAGCGCTTTGATTCATCCCCCGCCGCCAGGACTCGGGATAAGATCGGCGTGCGCTTTTGAAGCTGGGGAAAATTCCGTTCGCCGCCGGAGCGGTCCCCGGTTTTCCCGGATTTCAACAACGGTCGGAAGTGCGTCATTTCCGCGATGGCAGCTCGGTTCATGACGCGTTTATACACGGGTTTGGCCCGGAGGCGGAGCGAGCTCTGTGGCACGCGGATAGATCGGGCATTTCTTTTAATCCCCAGGACGCGACCTACCACTACCTCCTCTTCCTTTAGAATCTAGATAGGAAAGAGTAAGAGCACGATATGGACAGATCAGAGAAGCCGATCCTTCGCGTGCTTGCCGGCGAGACGATGACCGTGCCGCCCGTCTGGCTCATGCGCCAGGCCGGGCGCTATCTGCCCGAGTACCGGGAGCTCCGCGCCAAGACCGGCGGCTTTCTCGATCTCTGCTACACGCCCGAGATCGCCGCCGAGGCGACCTTGCAGCCGATCCGCCGCTTCGGCATGGATGCGGCGATCCTCTTCTCCGACATTCTCGTCGTGCCGCAAGCGCTGGGCCAGGCGCTCTGGTTCGAGACCGGCGAGGGGCCGCGGCTCGAGCCGATCCGAGAGGC
>CAYMNX010000286.1:0-2426 GCA_964391905.1 uncultured Rhizobiaceae bacterium | reverse complement strand
CTTCGGCCGTTTTCGCCGCGGCGTCATTCTTTAGCGCTTCGATCGCATCGAGCACCGATTGCACCTTGCCGGAAAGCAGTCGCTGCGAGCGGCAGAGCGCATGGACGACGCCGCGCAGCTCTTCCGCGCGGCTGTCGGCGGCAAGCGCCCCTTCGACCGGCCGGTGGGCGAGCTCGATGCTTTCTCCGGTTTTGGCGCAAATGGCGAAGACGCGGATCTTTTCCGGCGTGGTTCCGGACGCCAGCACGACTTCGAACGCGTGCGCGCCGTCGCCAACGCCGTTGCTCGCCAAGTCCTCGCGCGGCTGGTCGGCGAGCGCCGTTGCCACGGTCTTGCCGTCGACATCGACGCGAATGGCAAGCCGCGCATCGGTGCGCTGCGGATCCCAGGCCCAGCCGAAAATCCGGTCCTCGGTGATCGCATCGATATGGCCGGTCACGCGCGACGCATTCTGGCGCTGCGGCATGGCGAGGAGTTGAGCGGGTTGCTTTGTCATGCGGCGCTCCCTTGCAGAGCATGGTCGAAGGCGATTGGAGAAGGGGGCTGGGCTGCGGGGGCGCCGAGGCGGCCATAAAGCGCCAAATGCTGCCGCGCGGCCTCTTCATGGCTGATCGGCTTCGGCGCGCCGGCACGCAGGCGTTCCCAAGCCGTGGGATCCTGCAGCAATTGCGTCATCTTGTCGGCCAGGTCCTCGGCGCTTCCGACGCGGAAATGAATGCCATTCACCGCATCGACGATCTTTTCCTTCATGCCACCGATATCGCTCACGAGCGGCGGGCGGCCATGGAGAAAGGCCTCTTGGATGACGAGCGGCGAGTTCTCCCACCAGATCGATGGCACGACGACCCAGTCGACCTGGCGCATCAGATCGGGCAAATCTTCGGCGCCGTAGCTGCCATAGAATTTCGCGCGCCGCCCCGCCTTGGTCAGAAGCTCGTTGAAGGTATCGCGAAAGCGCTCGGGCTGGTTTTCGAGGTTGCCGCCGAAGATGCAAAGCGCGGCATCGTTGCCCCAAGCTTCATCAGATACGCGGCCGATCGCCTCGAGAAGCACGTGCAGGCCCTTGAATTCCGTAATCTGCCCGAAGAAGCCGAAGCGCGACCGCCGCCCGCCGGGCGGCAAGGGACGCGGCGCCGCGATGCGCGCATCGTCGATGCCGTTCTCGAGCATCGTGAATTTCTCGGCTGGCAGACCCCACTTGACGTAGCGGTCGATCAGAAAATGGCTCGGGCTGACAAATGCGTCGGCAAGCTCCAAATGCGTCTTCAAGAAGAGCTCGCGCTCGAAAATCCACCCGGGTGAAAGGTCGGGAAAACATGCATGACAATCCGCCGGGGTCGCGCGGCTGCACAGCCGGTTCGCCTGCGTTTTCACCATTTGTCCATGATGCGGGCAGATGGAAAGATATTCGTGGAAGGTGACGACGATTGCTGCGTGGGGCAGCGTCTGCCTCACCTCCCAAAGCGCTTCGACGCCAAGCCCGATGAAATGATGGAAGTGCACGACGTCGGGGCGAAGATCCAGCAAATAGCGGCGGAATGCACCTGCCAGATCATCGGTCGCGCGATTGGACAAAAGCGCATGATCGTAGTCGTCGGCCCAGAGGAAGGTCTCCCGGGCGCCCTGGCGGAGGCTCATGAGCGGGGTCTGTCGGTGCCGGGCGACGGGGTGAGCGGCACGCGCGAGATAAAAGGCCTCAACGCCGGGCAAGCGGTTGAGGCCCGAGAACAGATTGTAAGAGGCCATCTCGGCGCCGCCGATCGAAAAAGCGGGATGGCCATGCGATAGGACGAGGATTCGCATCAGGCGACCTTCACCGCCGTTCCGCTGGAACTGCCCTGCATCGAGCCCGCCGCGACGTTGTGGGCGCCGCGCTGCAGGTCGACGATCGGCGGTAGCCGGTCTTTCCAGCTTGCGCGCAAGCTCCAGCCATCGACGATTTCACCCGTGCGCCGCCAGTAGTCGCCGGACGCGTTCGGCTCGCCGAGCGTGTAAGCCTCGACCTGCGGCATCCACCGAATCGGAATGCCCGCTTTCCGCATGCGCAGGAAAAGATCGAGACCATTGGTCCGCGCCAAAGCGTAGCCGCCGCTGAACCCGTCAAGCCTCTCATAGGCCGAACGCGTCAGCGCGCAGCAATCGAGCGATCCCGCCAGCGTCGCCGTAACGCCGGCTGCCGGAACGGCATCGCGCGGATAGCCCGCCCGGGTATGAATGGGGTCGGCGAAGGGTGCAGCATCGAGGAAGCGAATCCCGTCGATGCCGGCATAGCAGATCGACCAGTCCTCATAGAAGAGAGTTGGTGTCACGACGACGGGCTCGTCACGCTCGGCGATGGCGGCAAGCAGATCGTCGGCCCAGTTGGCGCGCAGCGGATGCGTCGACGGCGCCATGAAAACGAGGCGTGCGGCGGCGCTGGCGCGCGC
>CAYMNX010000285.1:0-5696 GCA_964391905.1 uncultured Rhizobiaceae bacterium | reverse complement strand
CGCCAAGGATCTTCGCCTTAAATCCGATCGCGTTCTTTGCTAGAAGCCCGCGGCATGCTCACGCTGACGGGCCTCACCTATCGCATCGCTGGACGCAGCCTCATCGAGGATGCGTCGGTGCAGCTTGCTGATGGGTGGAAGATCGGCATCGTCGGGCGCAACGGCGCGGGCAAGACGACGCTCCTCGACCTCATTCGCGGCGAGCGCCAAGCCGATGGCGGCGAGATCGTCCTGCCGAAGGATGCGCGGCTCGGCTTCGTGGCGCAGGAAGCGCCGGGCGGCGGCGATCGACCGATCGACGTCGTGCTCGCCGCCGATGAAGAGCGCGCGCGCCTCCTGCACGCGGTGGAGCATGAGGCAAACGGAGCGCAGGCGGCCGAGATCCATGAGCGGCTTGCCGCGATCGATGCTCATGCGGCACCCGCCCGCGCCGCCGCGATCCTCGCGGGTCTGGGCTTCGATCACGACGCGCAGCAACAGCCGATGTCGAGCTTCTCCGGCGGCTGGCGGATGCGCGTCGCCTTGGCGGCGGCGCTCTTCGCCGAGCCCGATCTCCTGCTTCTCGACGAGCCAACCAATCATCTCGACCTCGAGGCCTCGCTGTGGCTCGCGGAATTCCTGCGGCGCTATCGCAAGACGCTGATCCTCGTCAGCCACGATCGCCAATTCCTCGACGAAGTCGTCGACCATATTCTTCATCTCGCCGAGCTGAAGCTGACGCTCTATAGCGGCGGCTACGAGGCGTTCATGCGCGCGCGGCGCGAGGCGTTGGCGCAGCAGCAGGCGCTGGCGGCGCGGCAGGAAACCGAGCGCAAGCGGCTCCAGGCCTTCATCGACCGGTTTCGTGCGAAGGCGTCCAAGGCGCGGCAAGCGCAGAGCCGCGTCAAGGCCTTGGCGCGGCTCGAGCCGATTTCCTTGTCGGTCGAGGAAGCGCCGATCCGTTTCGTCTTCCCGGAGCCGCCGGAGCTCGCGCCGCCGCTCGTCACGCTCGACCGCGTCGCCGTCGGCTACGAGCCCGGCAAGCCGGTGCTGCGCCATCTCGACCTTCGCCTCGATCCCGAGGATCGGATCGCGCTCTTGGGCGCCAATGGCAATGGCAAATCGACTTTCGCGCAGCTCCTCGCCGGCCGCCTTCCGCCCTTCTCCGGCGAAATCCGGCGCGCGCCGCGGCTCAAGGCCGGCTATTTCGCGCAGCACCAGATCGAAGAGCTCGAGCCCGAGGCCACGCCTTACGATCACATGGCGAAGCTGATGCCGCTGGCGACACCCGAGGCGGTGCGGGCGCGGCTCGCGCGCTTCGGCTTCGGCGAGGACAAGGTCTTCGTTCCGGCGCGCAACCTCTCGGGCGGCGAGAAGGCGCGCCTCACCTTCGCTCTTATCACCGTCGACGCGCCGCCGCTCCTGATCCTCGACGAGCCGACCAACCATCTCGATGTCGAAGCACGCGAGGCGCTGGTCGCGGCGATCAACGAATTCGCCGGCGCCGTGGTGCTCATCAGCCACGATTGGCACCTGCTGTCGCTCGCGGCCGACCAGCTCTGGCTCGTCGCGGGCGGCACGGTGCGGCCTTTCGACGGCGATCTCGAGGATTACCGCCGCCTCATCCTCGCACCGACGGCCGCCGCATCATCGGGCGGCGGCTCCGCGAAAGCACGGCGCGACGCAAGGCGCGACGCCGCGGAGCGGCGCCGCGAATTGGCGCCGCTGCGGCGCAAGCTGCAAACGATCGAGCGCGAGATCGGCGAGATCGGCGCGCGCAAGCGCGCGCTCGACGAGCAGCTCGCCGATCCGACGACCTATCAATCGAACGGTGTCGATGTCGCAGCGATGTTGCGCGAGCAGGCGGGGCTTGCCGCCGCGCTCGGCACGGCCGAAGCGCGCTGGCTCGAAGCCGCGCAAGAGATCGAAGCCGCGGAGCAGACGGAATGAACTCGCGCGCGCGCGTTAAGCTTAATTCCGGATCATCGTTACTGAATTGTCTTCGCGTCGAATTGTAGACGAATCTAGATAGACCCAGTTTGAATCATTATTTGTCCTTTAACTCGACGCGCGTTGAATGATCGGCGGCGCTGGTGATTTTTTTTGTGAAGCCGCCGCAATGGACCAACCGATACACGCTCTCACCGATTGGAATCTCGAAGCCGCGACGACGCTGTCGCTGCGGCGCGAGCCCGCTTGCTTTGCCTTCCTGTGCGCGCGCGCCGATGCGGCGCCGCAGCCGATCGACTCGATCAATCTCGATCTTGCCTCGATCGACTACTACGGCGGCCACGCCTCGCTGTGGACGACGCTCGAGATGCGCTCCGGCGCCTCGAACGAGCAGCCGCTGGCCATTCTCGGCTTCGACGAGGCATTCTTGCGTCCCTTCTCGCGCGCGCTGATCGAGGCTGCGGCCAACCGCACGCCTTACCGCATGACGATTCGTCCCGATCCGTCGAACGCGAAGCGCTTCCGCGTGGTCGAATACATCACGGGGCCGGGCGTGCCGCTCATCGAGCTGGTGCTGACGCCGCAGGAAAGCACGATCATGGTTTCGGGTCGCGCCGCGAGCCAGGAAGAAGAGTCGCTCTTTCAATTGCCACGCAGCGATACTTTCTTGCGCGCTTTCATCAAGATGACGTGTCAAGCCGATCAGGCGCTCCGCGATACGCTGGCCGAGAGCGAGAAGATCGCGCGACGCAAGACGCAGAGCGCCGGCTGATCAGAGGAGACGCGGCTCCGCGCCTTCGTAGAGGATGGTGCCATCGGGCAGCGGCCGCGCGCCCGGCGTGAGCTTCGCCGCCTCGCGCTTCGTCTCATCGAAAATATGCTCGACCGCGAAGCCGGCGGCGAGGAGATAATCGGTGACGATGCGGCGATGGCAGCGCCACCACACCGCCTCGGCGCACATGATCGCGGGGCGACCGGTTTTCGCCAACACCTGCAGCGCGTCGAAGGCTTCGCGGAATTCCGGCGTCTCCGCGTAATCGGCGAAATTGCGAAACGCCGCCTCGCGCCACAGCGTGTGGGGCGAGGGCTTGCCGTCGGCGCGACGGCTGCGGCGGCCGCCCAGCGCCGGAAAATGACGATAGCCGATGCCCGCCTTGTCCAAAGCCGGCGCCAAATTCTCGCGATTGAAATGCGGATAGCGCCGTGACTGCGGGAAGCGGCGGATATCCGCGACGCTGTCGACGCCCGCCGCCTTCAAGGCCGCAATCAGCGCCTCGAGCGTGCGCGTCGAATGGCCGATGGTGAACGCCGTCATCGCTTTTGCTGTCTCGCTGCCTCGCTACCGTGTTGGTACTCGTTAGATGGTGATGCCACAGCGCGCCCGCGAGATGCGAAGAGCCCGCCGCTCCACTCGACTTGTCCACAGCGTTGCCGGTCCGACTCGCCGCGCGGCGCGACCTTTTGCCGCGAAAGCGATGCGGGGCTTTGCCAAAGCTCGAGCACTTCTATATTGCGCTAACGAATTGGAAAGGATTAACGCTCTAGTTTCCGCGCCGAACATCATAAAGCACCAGAAGGTCTCCACACGATGTCCGATCTCGCCACATTGTTCCCAGCACAAGCGCATGATCTTTTCCTTGGCGAGGAAGACTTGCTGCTGATGCGCCAAGAGGCGGAGGAGTTCGATGCCGCCTATGGCGAATCGCTCGATCCGCTCCACCCGGCGCTGCTCGTTCAGCTGACCCGGAGCTCGCGCGCGGCCTAAGATCGCTCGACGTTCTCGGCGCCGATTAACGCTCCATCAATCACGCTCGGTCCAAGCTCCCGGTTGTAGCGCGGGCCTGCAGAGCAACCATGGAAAAGCGTGACGCGTCCATCCTGGTCATCGAGGACGACGAGGCCTTTCGCCGCGTCGTCGTCGCCATCTTGGAGCGCGGCGGCTTCAAGGTCATCGCGACGCGCGACTTTGCCGCCGCGATCGAGGTCATCGAAAGCGACGCGCGAATCGATCTGCTGCTGACCGATGTCGGCATGCCGGCCGGCACGCCGCATGGGCTCTCGATCGCGCAAATGGCGAAGACGCGCCGTCCGCGGCTCAAGGTCGTCTATATGAGCGGCAGCTACGACGCCCAGCAGATCGGCGCGATGCTCGACGGCGCCATGTTCCTGAGCAAGCCGTTTCGCCCCGAGCAGCTGATCCAATTGGTCGAAACCGCCCTCTCCTGAAGCTGCCCCGTGCTATGCTTGTCCGCGCATGCGGCGAGCGACGGCATTTTTCCTCGGAATTCTGCTTGCGGCGGTTTCAGGCATCCACCAGCCGAGCTGGGCCGCGCCGTCGCGACCGGCCGACGAGCTCGACATCGGCGTCACGCAATTCCCGTCGACGCTCAATCCCTTGATCGATCAGCTGCTGGTCAAAATCTACGCCCTTGCCATGGTGCGGCGGCCCCTCACCGCCTACGATGCCAGTTGGCAGCGCATCTGCATGATGTGCGTGACGCTGCCGAGCTTCGAGAACGGGCTTGCCGAGAAGCTCGACCTCGGCAACGGCAAGACCGGCGTCAAGATCACCTACACGATCCAGCCGGAGGCGCGATGGGGCGACGGCGTGCCGGTCACGACCGAGGATGTGCTGTTCAGCTACGCGCTCGGCAAGATGCCGCAGATCGGCGTCGCCGATGCCGATGCCTACAACCGCATCTTCAAGATCGAGGTCAAGGACGCGAAGACCTTCACCCTCTATGTCGACCGGCTGACCTTCGATTATGCGACGCGCAACGATTTCGAGATTCTGCCGGCGCATCTGGAGCGCGCGGCGGCCGCCGATCCGGCGCAATATCGCTTCCGCACGCGCTACGACACCGACCCGACCAATCCCGGCCTCTATAACGGGCCATACGTCATCACCGAGGTGGTGCCGGGCTCGCATGTCGTCTTCGAGCGCAATCCCTATTGGTGGGGCAAGAAGCCATACTTCCATCGCATCGTGCTGTGGACGATCGAGAATACCGCCGCGCTCGAAGCCAATCTCTTGGCCGGCGGCATCGATATGATCGGCGGCGAGCTCGGCCTCTCGCTCGACGAGGCGCTGGCCTTCGAGAAACGCCATGGCGGGGATTTCGCGATCCTCTACAAGCCGGGGCTCAGCTATGAGCATGTCGATCTCGATCTCGACAATCCGATCCTCGCCGACCGCCGCGTGCGCCAAGCGCTTCTCTACGGCATCGATCGCAAGGCGATCTCCGACCAGATCTTCGCCGGGCGCGATCCGGTCGCCGACAGCTTCATCCCGCCGCTCGATCCGGGCTATTCGGCGGATGTGCCGCATTACGCCTACGACCCCGGCCGCGCCGGCGCGCTTCTCGATCAAGCCGGCTGGCGCATGGCGGATGACGGGACAAGGCGCCGAACGGATGGCGCGCCGCTCGCGCTCGAGCTGGCGACGACCTCCGGCAATCGCACCCGCGAGCTGATCGAGCAGGTGCTGCAGAGCCAATGGAAGAAGCTCGGCATCGCCGTGCGCCTCAAGAATCAGCCGGCGCGCGTGCTGATCGGCAGCACGGTGAGCCGCCGCAATTTCGACATGGCGATGTTCGCCTGGGTCTCGGCGCCCGAAGTCGTGCCGCGCGCCGAACTCTATTCCGATCAGATTCCGACCGAAGAGAATGGCTGGAGCGGTCAGAATTTCGTCGGCTTTCGCAATGCCGAGGCGGACCGGCTGATGGATGCGATCGAGATGGAGCTCGATCCGGCGAAACGCCGCGCGC
>CAYMNX010000284.1:0-6566 GCA_964391905.1 uncultured Rhizobiaceae bacterium | reverse complement strand
GCGGCGATGGCGGCGACGTCGAGGCGTCGCTGGCGGAGGGGCTGGACCGCGAGCACTATCGCGACGACATCCTGCGGCTCCTGTTCATCTGCTGCCATCCCGACCTGCCGGCAACGCAGCAGATCGCGCTGGCGCTGCGCATCGTCTCCGGTCTCTCGGTGAAGCAGATCGCGCGCGCCTTCCTGGTCTCCGAAGCGGCGATGGAGCAGCGCATCACCCGCGCCAAGGCCCGCGTCGCCGACGCCGACGGCGCGCTGGTGCTGCTCGATGACCAGGATCGCTCGCTGTGGAATCAACAGATGATCGCCGAGGGGCTGGCGCTGATCGACAAGGCGATGCGTCACCGCCGGCCCGGCCCTTATCAGATCCAGGCGGCAATCGCGGCTCTGCACGCGCGCGCGGCGCGTCCTGAGGAGACGGATTGGCCGCAGATCGATACGCTTTATGCCGCGCTTGAGCGCCTCCAGCCGTCGCCGGTGATAACGCTCAACCGCGCCGTCGCGGTGAGCAAAGTCGAAGGCCCTGCCGCGGCGCTGGCCATGATCGAGCCCTTGGCGCCACGCTTGGCGCGGTATTTTTATTTCTTCGGCGCCAAAGGCGCGTTTCTGCTGCAGCTTGGCCGCAACGACGAGGCACGTGCGGCCTTCAATCAGGCGATCGCGCTCGCCAACACGCCGCAGGAAGCCGCGCATATCCGCCGCCACCTGGATCGCCTGATCCGCGAAAACTCGCCGACCGCGGCGCCGTAAAAAATTGGGAGGACCGTGTCGGCTCACGGCTTTTTGCCCCGTCCTTTGGGTGACGCAACCAAGGAGAACGCCATGGACAAGACCGAGACCCACCTGCCGACTGTTGCCGAAGTGAGAGGCGGCGTCATTGCCTATCTGCAAGTCGATGGCGCGATGAAGGCCGCCGAATTCTACCGCCGCGCGTTCGGCGCCGCGGCGGTCGCCGCCTATCCGGTCGATCAGCAAGGTCGGACGATGCATGTTCATCTCCACATCAACGACAGCTCCGTCATGCTGAGCGATGCCTATCCCGAGCACGGACACCCCCTCGAAAAACCCCAGGGCTTCACCTTGGTGCTGCAAGTCGATGATATCGATGCCTGGTGGGAGCGCGCGGTCGCGGCCGGCGCGGCGGTCGTCACCCCGGTGAGCGAGATGTTCTGGGGCGACCGCTTCGGCGTGCTGCGCGACCCGTTCGGCGTTTCCTGGGCAATGAACCAGCCCAAGCACCAGGCGAATCGCTGAGCGCCGTTCCTCCATCCAATCTGGAGTAAGCCTGATGCGCAAGATCCGCCCCTGCTTGTGGTTCGACGGCAAGGCCGAGGAGGCCGTCCACTTCTACACCTCCATTTTCAAGAATTCGAAGATCACCGACGTCATGCATTATGGGGAGGCGGGGCCCGGACCGAAGGGGTCAGTCTTGACGCTGACCTTCACGCTCGAAGATGAAGAATTCATCGCCTTGAATGGCGGGCCGCATTTCACCTTCTCGCCCGCCATTTCCTTCTTCACCGCTTGCGCGACGCAGGAAGAGGTCGATGATTTATGGGAGAAGCTCTCCGCGGGCGGCCGGAAAAACAGATGCGGCTGGCTCACGGATAAATATGGCGTCTCCTGGCAGATCGTTCCGACCGTTTTGGGCGAGATGCTGCACGACAAGGACGCGGCCAAATCAAAGCGCGTGATGGAGGCGATGCTGAAAATGGAAAAGCTTGACATCGCCGGCCTCAAACGCGCTTACGCGGGACAATAGTAAAATTCGCCGGATGATGTCGGATCGCGGATCGCCGGCGCGTCCTCGGGATAACAACCGGAGAGATACATGACCGCCACCGAAACCTCCAACCACGAGCTCGTTCTGACCCGTCTGATCGATGCGCCGCGCGAAAAACTATTCAGGGCGTGGACCGAGCCCGAAATCTTGAAGCAATGGTTCGCGCCTTTGCCCTACACCACGCCGCACGCGGAGCTCGATGTTCGGCCGGGCGGCGCCAATTTCGTGGTGATGCGCGGCCCCGACGGCAAAGACCTCCCCAATCGTGGCATCTATCTCGAGATCGTCAAGAACGAACGCATCGTCTTTACCGACGCCTATACCAAAGCCTGGGAGCCATCGGCGAAGCCGTTCATGACCGTGATCCTGACCTTCGAGGATGAAGGCGGGAAAACGCGGTACACGGCGCGCGCCCGTCACTGGACCGCCGCCGATCGCGACGCGCATGAGAAGATGGGCTTCCATCAAGGCTGGGGACAATGCGCCGATCAGCTCGCCGCCTTGGTTGAGAAAATCTAAGACAGCCGCGTTAGCTAGGTATTCGGCGCGCCGACCACTTTGCCAAGCACCTGGCGCGCATTGCTGGGCGCCGTGTCGCCCGTCCACACGACATACTCATCGGGGCGGACGAGAATGAGGCGAGCCTCATAGGCCTCGCGTCCGCCCTGGTAGCTGTCGCGCACGATCTTGAGCGGCACCCGCAGCGCTTGGGCCGCCTGCGCGAACGGGGCGACTGCTTGATCTTCGACGCCGAAGGCGAGCAAGGTAAAGCCTTTGCCGAGCTCTTCGAACACATTCCGGCCCGAGGAGAGCAGCTGTGGCGCGAGATGATGCCCGGCCCGCGCTTTATAGGAGTGCGTGCCATGAGCGGTGGTCTTTCCGCCGGGAGGTCCCACCACAATGGATGAGGCTTCGTAATTCGGCTCATACGTCATGAGCCGATCGCCAATGCCGGCTTCGCGCTCCTTCCACGCGCGCTCGAATTCGGCGCGGTTGCGCTCGGGGCTATAGCGCTCCAAAAAGGCTCGATCCCAGGCGATGCGGCCGGCGATGAAGTCCTCGCCGGTCTCTTTGAAGATCGGATGCCGCTCCTCGCCATAGGATTGGAGGAGCGCATCGCTGCCCCAGCCTTGCAATTTCGCCGCGAGCTTCCAACCGAGATTGGTCACATCTTCGAGGCCGTTATTGAGGCCGAAACCGCCATAGGGGGGATGGCTGTGCGCCGCATCGCCCGCGATGAAGACGCGCCCGACCTGGTATTGCTCGGCAACCGCGACGCGCAGATCCCAGAAGCCGACATGATCGAATTCGCACGCAAAGGAAAAGCCTGCGACCTTCTGCAGAAGGCCGTTGAAATCATAATTGTCGGTTGTCGTTCCCGCGGGCACGGGCGCGTGAAAGAACCACCCCTCGCCGACATCGATGCGGCCGAAGAACTGCCAATAGCCTTTGAGATCGGGGTGCAGCACATTGTAGGTCGAGCGTCCCGGGAAGCGCTTCAGACCCTCATGGAGCTCGCGCGAGCGAAAGACGGCGAGGACCATGAGCTGGTCGAAATCGGCGCCGCCGCGCGCGATGCCGATTTGCTCACGCACCAACGAGCGCGCCCCGTCGCAGCCGACGACGTAATCGGCTTCGAGAACCTCGCGCCCCGGCCCGCCTTGCTCGACGATGGTGACACGTACGCCGTGGTCGTCCTGCGCGACGAGCTGTGCCGACCAACCGAAGCGGCTCTCGACATTGGGCAGACTCAGCATCTTCGCGCGCAGGACTTTTTCCGTCAGATACTGCGGCAGACGCTCCACATCCTGAAAATAATAGGGGCGCACGATCTCGCGCTGCGGCGGCGCGAACCAGAACTCGCTCATCAAGCTGCCATAAGCGGTGATGCCGCTGATCGGATAGCCTTTCGGCATCAGACGCTCGGCACGCAGCTGATCGACGATCCCCCACCGGTAGAAATGCTCGAGCGTGCGCGGCGACAGATTCTGTCCTTTTGGAATGTTCTGCAGCGCGGTGCGACGCTCGACCAGCGCGCAATCGATGCCGCGAAGCCCAAGCTCGACTGCGAGCCCGACGCCGACGGGCCCGCCGCCGATGATGACAACCTGATGCCGATTGCTCAAACCTTTCACTCCGATCTGTTATCGAACCCGTCGCGGCCTAGAATTCCGCGAACCCGGCCTTGTAGGTGCTGAGGTTGTTCGTGTTTTGGAAAATCTTGTTCGATTCGCTCGCGCTGGTCAATTTCCGCAACATCGCGCTGAGGGTCGACCCGTCCAAGCCACGGATGTCGTATTCGACACCGTCGTTCAAGGCCTTGCACAAGGTGTAGCGCGGCGTCGCGAGGACATTCGCTTGGTAGAGCGCGAACCAGGCCCGCTCCTTGGCCAGAATAAAATCGTCGACGGCATTACCTTTATAGTCACCCGCGTCTCTGTTGCCTCGACCCTGATAGAACTTCTTCAGGTCCCAAGGATTGCCGACGGAATCAAGCATCTTCTCAAAATCCGCCTTTTTCCCGCGGGGATGTGCTTGTGCCCGCAAAATGCGAAATATCTGCAAAACCAATAGCGAGAATGCGACTTTTTGGATGACGCGGCAAGCGGGACCAGCGTAACGAGAATTCCCATTCATGGGGATCGCCTACCCGCGCGATGCTTGAATGCGTTGCCTTCGGCGTTCTGCCGTCACATGATCCTGGAAAGAATAAGGGAAGCGGGAGGATAGCGGGCACAATGCGGTTAACCATCGGAGGAGCGCTGATTATCGCGGGTCTCACAGTAGGGGCCGCGGCTCTGCCGGCCGCAGCGCAACAGGCGAAAGACACGCTGCGGCTGGCGGCAGCGCAACCGATTCAGACGCTGAGCTATTACTTCGATCCCTCGCCCGATACGGTCTTCGAATCGGAGGCCGTCTATGACGGCCTTGTCTCTTATGACGTGAAGCTTGGCAAAATCGAGCCGCTCTTGGCGAAGTCGTGGACTCGAATCAATCCGACGACGCTCGAATTCGAGCTGCGCGACGATGTTACCTGGCATGACGGCGAGAAATTCACCGCCGCCGATGTCGTTAGCACGCTGCAATGGCTGATCGATCCCGCGACCGTGCTGCGCTTCAAGCAGAACTGGGCGTGGATCGACAGGGTCGAGCAGCTTGGGCCTTACCGCTTGCGCGTTACGGCGAAAGAGCCGACACCTTACGACCTCACGCGCTTTGCCTATGTGACGACCATCCTGCCGCAACATCAACAGGCAAGCGCCCAAGACAAAGGCCGTCATCCGATCGGAACGGGTCCTTATCGCGCGGTCGCAGTCGACCAAAACAAAGGCATCATCCTCGAGCGCGACGACGCCTTCCATCATGGGAACACGGCGAAGCCCGGCAGCAATATCAAGCGTATCTCGATCGCGCCGATCCTCGAGGAAGGCACGCGCATCGCCGAGCTGCTTGCCGGTAACCTCGACCTTATCGCCGTCTCGTTCCAGCAAGCCGAGGGCCTCGCGAGTGACCCACGCTTCGCGATGAGCATCGTGCAGCAAGGCGGGTCGTTCATCTACGTTGCTTTCGATGCGCAAGGCCGCAGCGGCGCCAAGCCCGTGACGGATGAGCGCGTGCGCCGCGCGCTCGCAATGGCGATCGACAGGCCCGCGCTCGTCAAGCTGCTCGCCGGCGATGCCACGCTGAGACTACCGGAAGCGATGTGCTATCGCACGCAAGCGGGATGCGATTATTCGCAACCCTTGCCGGCCTATGACGTCGAGGGCGCCAAGAACCTGCTCGCCGAGGCCGGCTATCCCGATGGCTTCGATATCGAGATCACGGCCTTCATCGGCCCGCCCGGCGATATTGCCGAGGCCGTTGCCGGGCAGTGGCACAAAATCGGCGTGCGCGCCAAGGTCGACCGCCTGCCTCTCGTCGCTTATCGCAAGAAACAGAGCGAGGGAAAAATCCAGATCATGGTCGCAGCCTGGCCCGGCGGAAACATCCCGGACGTTTCCGGGACCGTCGATGCTTTTTTTGCCGCCGGCCCCGCCGATTATTCCGGCGACAAGACCTTGCATGATCTCGCCCATGCCAGCGACACGGCAATGGATCCCGCCACGAGACAAGCGATCGGCCGCCAGATGTTCGACCGCGCGACCGCGAAGGTCTACTTCGTGCCGATCGCGCCCTACCCGACCGTGCTCGTCCACAGCAAAGACGTGACGGTCACCCAATCGGATCGCTTCACGCCTTCGGGCTACGAGGTGAGCGACCTCAACTGGAAATAGCGCCGGAACCGTCAGCGCGGGACCGATCCTTCCTGGCCAAGGAGCATCGGGCCGCGAGACCGCCGTGGCACAGCCCTTGCTTGCTTTTTCGTGAGGATTGCGGGTTGCACGACCATGCCGCAGGTATCGGGAGTGCAGCGGTTGACGCCGGAGAAGCGAATGTCCAGCCTAATGAAGCGCTTGATCCCCGATACGGAGAGGCGATCGCGCGGCATCGCGTTGCTCGAGACGCCCGATCCGGAGACCCGCCGACCGCCGACCCTGGTGACGGCGGAGGCGCCACGGCCCGATCCGAGCTTCGCGCGGCCAATCATCGAAATCCAAAATGTTCACATGACCTTCAGCGTCAATGGACGCAGCGTGACGGTCTTCGACGATTTCTCGCACAAGATCGAGGAACGCAGCTTCCTTTCGGTCATCGGCCCGTCGGGCTGCGGAAAATCGACCTTGCTGCGTCTCATTGCGGGACTTGAGCGGCCAACGAGCGGCTATGTCATCTTCAATGGCAGA
>CAYMNX010000283.1:0-4516 GCA_964391905.1 uncultured Rhizobiaceae bacterium | reverse complement strand
CGAGCGGATGGCCGCACTGATCGCAAGCGGATCGGCCCCAGAAGACCTGCCGGCCGCTGGGTAGCCGGGTGACGAGGACGCCGAGAAAACTGCCGATGAAGGGCGCCGCCAAGATCGGCCAGAGCCAGGGAAGGGGAGCTTCGATCAGGCGCGCACCCTCATTGCTGGCTTTTCCCGCGACACAACCCCTCGCCCTCGACCACCCCGAGACCTACCCGCATTACAAATAGTTTATCTTCACCCGGCGCCGGTCCCAGCAAGAAGAACGCGCCGCGGCGCTTTCATCCGGCAGGAAGAA
Source organism: uncultured Rhizobiaceae bacterium (assembly GCA_964391905.1). Taxonomy (GTDB): domain Bacteria; phylum Pseudomonadota; class Alphaproteobacteria; order ATCC43930; family CGMCC-115725; genus CAIKMD01. The sequence continues at coordinate 4,218 of CAYMNX010000283.1, read as the reverse complement.
GCAAATGCTGTGGTATTGCAAGAGGCTTGCTTGTGGCACGGCGATCCCCCGCCGCGCCTTTCGCCGCCGCGCCGCCAAAACTTAGGTCTTGGCCGGTTCGGCGAGATCGAGGGTGACGCGCAGCGCCGCCGGGTCGTCGGGATGGTGCGCAATGGTGAAGCCGAGATGGCGGGCGAGATCGATCATGGTCTCGTTCTCGCGCAGCACATCGCCGACGATCGCGCCGATGCCGCGCTCGATGGCGACACCGATGAGCCGCGTCATCAGCAAATAGCCGAGGCCGCGACCCTTCCAATCGCTGCGCACGGCGATCGCGAACTCCGCCTGCTGATTGTCGGGATCGGCTGAATAGCGGGAGACGCCGAGCGCGGTCTTGCCGTCGCTCGTGGTCGCAAGCAATGCGATCTCGCGCGCATAGTCGACCTGCGAGAGCCGCGCCGCGAGCTGATGCGTCAGCTCCTTCATCGGCACGAAAAACCGGAAGCGCTGATCTTCCGGTGTCATATGCGCAACGATATCCTTGAGCATCGGCTCGTCCTCGGGACGCACCGCCCGCAAGCGGATAGGCGTGCGGTCGGTCAACCGCTCGCTCCAGGTGAATTCGCGGGGATAGGGCGAGATCGAGAGGCGCGCCGCCGCCGTGGTCGCGGCGGGCGCGACGCGCAGCCGCGCATCGATCGCGATCACACCCGAGCGGTCGGCGAGCAGCGGGTTGATGTCGAGCTCGACGATCTCCGCGTGATCCGAGGCAAGCTCGGCAACGCGGATAAGAGTTTCGGAAATGCCCGCGAGGTCGGCAGGCTTGCGATCGCGGTAACCGTTCAGCAATCGCGAAACCCGCGTGCGCGCGATCAACGCCTGCGCCAGGGCCTCGTTGAGCGGCGGCAGTTCGATGGCCGTGTCCTGCAGAACCTCGACGGCCGTGCCACCCTGGCCGAACATGATGACCGGTCCGAAGACGGCATCCGTGCTGACGCCGAGGATGAGCTCGATCGCTTCGGGACGATGCACCATGGGCTGCACCATGAAGCCCTCGATCCGTGCGTGGGGACGCGCCTTCTCGACGCGCGCGCGCATCGCCGCGGCCTCGTCGAGTACGCGCTCGGCGCGGCCGAGATTGAGCGCCACCCCGCCGACATCGCTTTTATGCGGTAGGTCGGGCGAGCGAATCTTGAGCGCGACCGGAAAGCCGATCCGCATTGCCGCGGTTGCCGCTTCCTCCTCGGTCGCGACCAGCACCGGACCGGCAAAGGGAATGCCGTAGGCGCCGAGCACTGCGTTGATCTCATCCGCCTCGAGCCAGCCTCGCCCGGCGGCCAAGGCACGCGCGATCGTCTCGCGCACGGCCTTCGCATCGGGCTCGAAGCTGCTGGGCCGCGCCGGTGGCGTCTCCATCAGCAGCTGCTGGTTGCGGCGATAGCGCACGCCATGCATGAAGCCGCGGATCGCACTGTCGGGGGTCTGATAGCTGGCGATCCGCGCTTCCGCGAAAAGCCGACGCGCGGCGGCGGCGGATTCTTCGCCGAGCCAAGCAGTGAGCACATTGCGCCGAACGCCTTCCGCTTTCACCGTCGCGATGACGGCGCGGGCGCTCTCGACCGGCTCGGCGAGCGCGGTCGGGGAATTGAGGACAAGAACGGCGTCGTTGTGCTCGTCTTCGAGCAAGGCGGAGAGCGCCGCCTGGTAGCGCTTGCCATCGGCGTCGCCGATGATGTCGATCGGGTTGGCGCGGCTCCAGGTATGCGGCAGCACCGCATCGAGCTTTTCGATGAGCGCCGGCGACAAGCTTGCGAGCTGTCCGCCCAAGGCGATGAGCAAGTCTGTCGCGAGTACGCCCGGGCCGCCGCCATTTGTCAGGATCGCCAGCCTTTCGCCGAGCTGCGGCCGGGTCAGCGTCAGCGTCTCGACGGCGTCAAACATCTCCGTCATGTCATCGACGCGCAGCATGCCGGCGCGGCGGAAGGCGGCATCGTAGATCGCGTCCGATCCGGCGAGCGCGCCGGTATGCGAGGCCGCCGCGCGCGCGCCTTCGGCGAAACGCCCGACCTTCACGACCAGCACCGGCTTCAGCCGCGCCGCGGCGCGCGCCGCGGACATGAATTTGCGCGCCTCCTTGACCGCCTCGACATAGAGAAGGATGGCGCGCGTATTCTTGTTGGTCGCGAGGTAATCGAGCATGTCGCCGAAATCGACATCGGCCATGCCACCGAGCGAGACGACATGCGAGAAGCCGATGGCGCGCGCCGCCGCCCAATCGAGCACTGCGGTGATCATGGCACCGGACTGGCTGACGAAAGCAAGATCGCCGCGGCGCGGCGCGACATGCGAGAAGCTGGCATCGAGCCCGATCTCCGGAACCATGATGCCGACGCAATTGGGGCCGATGAGCCGCAGCAGGTAGGGGCGCGATGCATCGAGCACTTGCTGTTGGAGGGCCTTACCGCGCGCGCCCAGCTCGCCGAACCCGGCGGTGATGACGACAACGGCACGCGTTCCTTTTTGGCCAAGCGCGGCGACGAGGCCCGGCACCGTATCGGGCGGCGTTGCGATCACCGCGAGATCGGGCGCCGTCGGCAGGCTGGCGAGATCCTGGTAGACCTTGAGACCCTCGAGCTCCGTCTCATGCGGATTGACCGGTAGGATTGGTCCCGCGAAGCCCGCGCGGCGCAGGTTTCGCAAAATCAGGCTGCCGACGGAACGGGCGCGGGCCGATGCGCCGATCAGCGCGACCGAACGCGGATGGAACATCCGCTCGAGATTGCGAATTGACATCACGGCCTCGATATAAGAGGAGGTGCCACGCAGCTGCCGGTGTTTTAGGCCATCGATCATGGCGAAGCAAAGGCAGCGGCGTATCGGTGCCTACGTAAGATCCCTTACGTAGAGATGCGAATTTCTCTCGATCGATGAGGCCGTTAGTGACGGCCGTGGCGCATCGCGGCGGTGCGTACGCCACATTCGGCTGGTCAAAGAGGAGGGGCTATGCGTTCAATTCTTCGGGAAGATCAAGCGCAATTAAGGCAGATCGAGGCCAAGCTCGCCGAGCTTGCGGCGCTTCCGTTGGCGGAGCAGGCGCGCAAGCGATGCCTGATCGAGGCCTTGCAGCGCGGGAAGGTCGAATTGGAGCGATCCTACGGGCGGTTGCAGCGGCAGCGCATTCTGGTAGCCTGATCAAGCACACGCCGCGAATTTAATACGCGGCGACGCCTCAAGGGGACAAGCGCGATGGACAAGCGAGCCCAGCTCCATCTCTGGTACATCATCGCGGCCGTCATGGGCGTGCTCCTGCTGCAGCAGCTCTGGGCGCAGCACGAGCAGATTGCGGTCATTCCGTACAGTCAGTTTCTCGAGCAGCTGAAAGGCGGCAAGATCGAGGAAGTGCGCGTTTCCGGCGACTATATCGAAGGGCAATACAAAGAGGCGCAGGAAGGTCGCCAGCGGTTCGTTACGACGCGGGTTCCGCCCGACATCGCCAATCAACTGACGCAATACAACGTCAAATTCTCGGGCGCCGTCGAGAGCAACTTTCTGAGCAACGTCTTATCCTGGATCTTGCCGACGCTGTGTTTCTTCGGGGTATGGTATTTCGTTTTCCGCCGCTTCGCCAATCAGCAGGGCTTCGGCGGCGGCTTCATGGCCGTCGGCAAGAGCAAGGCGAAAGTCTATGTCGAGACCGACACGAAGGTGACTTTCGATGACGTAGCCGGCGTCGACGAGGCCAAGGAGGAGCTGAAGGAAGTCGTCGCCTTCCTGAAGAATCCGCAGGAATATGGCCGCCTCGGGGCGCGCGTCCCGAAAGGGATTCTGCTCGTCGGTCCGCCCGGCACGGGCAAGACGCTGCTCGCCCGCGCGGTCGCGGGCGAGGCCGGCGTGCCGTTCTTCTCGATCAACGGCTCGGAATTCGTCGAAATGTTCGTCGGCGTCGGCGCGGCCCGCGTGCGCGATCTCTTCGCCCAGGCCCGCGAGAAGGCGCCGGCGATCATCTTCATCGACGAGCTCGACGCGCTCGGCCGCGCGCGCGGCGCTTTCGTTGCGGGTGGTCTCGACGAGAAGGAGCAGACGCTCAATCAGCTTCTCTCCGAGCTCGACGGCTTCGATACGCGCAGCGGCCTCATTCTGCTTGCTGCCACGAACCGTCCCGAAATTCTCGACCCGGCGCTGCTGCGCGCCGGCCGCTTCGATCGTCAGGTGCTGGTTGACCGGCCCGACAAGGCCGGC
>CAYMNX010000282.1:0-3381 GCA_964391905.1 uncultured Rhizobiaceae bacterium | reverse complement strand
ATGGTGTAGCCGATGAAGAGGATCATCACGAGGTTGGCGCGGCTCTTATGCGAGCCATATTCGGTGGTGATCGCAACGAGATTCGGCACGACGCCGCCGAAAAAGAGCGAGGCAAAGAAACGGATCGCCGAAAGCTCGCCTACCGAAGTCGCGCGCGTGCAGAGCAGCGTTAAGAGGGCGAACAGCGTCGTGCAAATGAGCACGAGCTTGCGACGGCCGATGCGATCGGCGAACGGCGCCACAAGATAGGCGCCAAGCCCCAATCCGATCGTCTGGAAGACGAAGATCGAGGTCACCTCATGCGGCGAGACGCCAAAGGATTTGGCGAGCGCCGGAAGCACATAGCCGACGACGAAAACATCATAGCCGTCGACGATCATGACGAGCGTGCAAAGTCCGAAAATAAAAAGCCGATAGCCACCGACAGCGGGGCGATCGAGAAACGCGCTGACATCGAACATGCGGGACATGGCTGCCGTCTCCTCCTGCGCTTGCTTTGAATGGCGCCCGAACGGTTTCGATCCGCCGGCATATTTATCGACGACGCGGCGTGGGCGCCGCCTTGACTTCCCTTCATCGCAAGCGTAAGGCTTCCTATCAGGTTACCTGATAGAGCGTCAAGTCTGTTCTGGCCCGAAGGTGACCGCGGGAGGGTGATGGTGAAGGGTGCGCGTCTCAGTTATTTGCTGCGCCAGGCGCAGCTCGCCAATCGCCAGGAGCTCGATGCCGTGGTCCAAGCCTTTGGCCTTACGCCCTCGCAATATATGGTGCTCGGCATCATCGAGGAGCATCGTGAAGGCGTTTCCTCTGCGGCGTTGGCGCGCCGCCTCGGCGTAACGCCGCAATCGAGCTACGAGATGGTTATCGAATTGGAGCGCCGCGGCCTCATCCGGCGCAGCGAGGAAACCGGCACGCGCCGGATCCTCAAAATGTCTCTTACCCCAAAAGGAATTGCGCTCTTGCGTCGCTGCGACAAGGAGGTGGCGAGCTTCGAGGAACGGTTCTACGCCCGGCTCTCGCCAAGCGAGGTCGAAACGCTGCGCGGTCTCCTGACCCGCCTCATCCGCGACAATCGCGAGCGCGCGGTTGCCGATTCCCTTGCTGCAACCGGCACGCGCTAGTCGCACTTGCTTCCGGCAGCGGCTTTTCTGCTACACTGCGCCGAGGGCGGATTCCTGGAAACGGCGAAGGTGCGAGATGGCGAAGCTCAGACACATTGCGATCACGGTCAGCGATCTGAAGCGCGAGGCCGAGTTTTACGAAAAGGTCTTCGGCTTCACCAAGCACAGCGAGAATGACGTCGCGATCAGCCTTTCGGACGGCGTGATGAATGTGACGCTCTTGAAGTTCAAGACCGATGAGGATGCGGGCGATGAGCGCGGCAAGGACTTCGTCGGCCTCCACCATATCGGCTTCGTGGTCGACGACCCCAAAGAGTTTGCGGCGATGGATCAAACGATCAAGGACAATGGCGGCAAATTTCATTTCGAAGCGCGCGCCGGCATGAATCTCGAGATCAAATACCGCGATCCGTTCGGCATCGTCTTCGACATCTCCGAGCCGAGCCCTTCCTGGAAAGGCATCAAAATCTGAATCTCGTGTGATCCGGCCCCGGCTTTCCGGCCCGCGCTCCCGTCCTATATGATGCGGCGAGAGCGCTTCACGAGGGGACGAGAATGCGGAGAACGCCTTACGGCGAATTCACGGCGTTCATGGCCGTGGCGGAGCAACGGAATTTCACGCAAGCGGCCAAGCAGATCGGCATTTCGACGGCGACGCTGAGCCAGACCATTCGCAGCCTCGAAGAGCGGCTCGGCGTCAGGCTCCTCAATCGTACGACGCGCAGCGTCGCGCCGACCGAGGCCGGCGAAATGCTGCTCTCGCGCCTCAAGCCCGTGCTCGAGGATTACGAAGCGGCGATCGACTCGATCAACCAGTTCCGCGACAAGCCGGCCGGCCTCCTTCGCCTCACCGTCGCCCCGCCGGTGATTCATTCGGTCCTCGCGCCGCGCATCGGCGAATTCACCGCGCTCTATCCCGAGATCCGTCTCGAGATATCGGTCGAGGCGACGAATGTCGACATCGTCGCCAACCAATTCGATGCCGGCATTCGCCTCGAAGGCCGCATCGATCGCGACATGATCGCGGTGCGCGTCAGCGACAGAATGCGGATGGCAATGGTGGCGTCGCCCGACTATCTCCAGCGCCACGGCAGGCCGGGCACGCCGCAAGAGCTCCAGAACCACAATTGCATCCGGCTGCGCCTGTCGAACGGCGCGATCCTGCCCTGGCGCCTGCGCGGCAATGGCAAGCCGCTCGAGGCGCATATCAGCGGCTCGCTCATCGCGAACGACATCGATCTGATCCGCGTCGCCGCGCTGGAGGGGGTCGGCATCATCTATGGCCCAAGCGAATATGTTGCGCGCGACCTCGCCGAGGGCCGATTGGTGCCGATTCTCGAAGATTGGACGCCGCTCGCCGGCAGCTGGTTTCTCTACTATCCAAGCCGGCGCCAAACGCCGGCGGCGCTGCAAGCGCTGATCGACTTCTTTCGTGTCGACAAAAAACCGCAAATCCAGGCGGACAAAAAGGCAAGCCGCGGCGCCTGAGCCGGCGCGAAGGGATGCCGGCCTCTTACCAGAGCGACGGATTGCTCAGCAGCGATGAATCGAAATCGCCGGCGCGGTGGGATTCCGACGCCGATTGCGAATATCGCCGCGATTCGAACGGCGCCATTTGATTGGGATCGAACAGCCCGCCTTGCGTCAGCGATTGGAATTTTTGCGCCGTTTCGAGCGGCGTTAGCTGCTGCGCCAAAGCCGGCTGCTCGGCCGCGTTGAGCGGCGCCGCCGCAACAACAAGACGCCACGAAACGGCGAGGGCGAGTTTCAGCGCCATCCCGCCGTGTCGCGCGTTCACATGATTGGTGAGACCCATGACGACCTCCACCGCCCTCTTTCGGAGGGATGATCGGGCATCGCTCGCAACGCCGATTCATCGCCTCCGAAGGAACGGGGCTCAAACGAACGACTCAGTAGAAGGCGTGCTTCGCGGCCTCGGAAGCGGCGCCGTCATAAGGCGCGTAGTTCGAATCCTGCGCCTGGGCTTGTGTGGAATCATTGACGGCTGCAGCGAAAGCAGGAGCCGTCGCGGTGACCGCCGCGCTCAGAGCGAGGGCCAAAGTGCCAACACGAAGAAGAGAAACGATACGCATGGTTTTGCTCCTTGAGATGAGGAAGCCGCCGAAATTGGCTCTTCACGTGAGATGACGAATTCGGCTGCTTCCAGGTGACAAGGAGATACGCATTACCGCGCCGAAAGATAATTGCTGCACTGCAATAAGCCGTGTTCGGCAAAACCAAATAATGCGCCGGGGGCGCT
>CAYMNX010000281.1:0-1541 GCA_964391905.1 uncultured Rhizobiaceae bacterium | reverse complement strand
GGCTGGATCGCGAGCCTCTGCATCCCGCGCGACGGACGCGCGGCACCCGCGCTCCGCGTCAATTGGAACATCGTCGCGGAGACCTGGCGGGTGCTCTCTTATGCGAACGCGAACCGCGTCGTGCGCTGGTCGATCCTCGGGAATTCCTGGTTCTGGTTCGTCGCCGTCGCGATCGTGTCGCAATTCCCGAACTACGCCAAGGACGTGCTCGGCGCCAATAACGAAGTCGTCACCTTCTTTCTCACGATCAACTCGATCGGCATCGGCGCGGGCTCGATGCTGGCGGGCCGGCTGCTGCACGGCCGGTTGACGGCAAGGCTGGTGCCGATCGCCGCCGTCGTGATGGCACTCTTTGCGTTCGATCTCTGGCTCATCGACGGGACGCGCATGAGCGGCGGCGGCCTCATCGGCCTGGGCGCTTTCATGACGCAGCCGCCCCATTGGCGGATCACCGTCGACCTGCTGGCGGTCTCCTTGGGCGCGGGGCTCTTCGTCGTGCCGCTCTATGCGATCATGCAGGCGCGAAGCGATGAAAGCCATCGCGCGCGGATCGTCGCCGCGAACAATGTGTGGAACGCGCTGTTCATGGTGGCGGCGGGCTTGGTCGGCGCGCTTATGCTAAAGCTCGGCGCCGGCGTTACCGACATCTTCCTGCTCGTCGGCATCGGCAATGCGGCCGTCGCGCTCGCCACCTGGCGGCTGCGGCGATAGCGCGACGGTAGCGTTACGACGCCGCGGCTTCTTCCTGCTCGGTTTCCTCGGCGGTCTGCACCGGGCCCGAATCCTGGCCCTTCGCCTCGGGATCGCGATCGACGAGCTCGATCACCGCCATCGCCGCGGCATCGCCGCGCCGAAAGCCCGCTTTGAAGATACGGCAATAGCCGCCCGGGCGCGCCGCATAGCGCTCGGCCAAGGTCGTCATGACCTTGTCGGCGATCTTCTCGTCCTGGAGCGTCGCGATGAGGCGGCGCCGCGCCGGCAGGCCGCCGCGCTTGCCCAGGGTGATGAGACGCTCGACCACGGGGCGCAGATCCTTCGCCTTCGGCAGGGTGGTGGTGATCTGCTCGTGCTTTAAGAGCGCGTGGCAGAGATTGTCGAACATGGCCTTGCGATGAGCCGAGGTGCGGCTGAAGCTGCGGCCTCTCAAACGATGACGCATGGTGGTGCTTTCAATAAGGCTCTTCGAGGCGCTTCACGAGCTCCTCGATGTTTTCAGGCGGCCAGTTCGGGATCTCCATGCCGAGATAGAGCCCCATCTGCGCCAGGACTTCCTTGATCTCGTTGAGCGACTTGCGGCCGAAATTCGGCGTCCGCAGCATCTCGGATTCGGTCTTCTGCACGAGATCGCCGATATAGACGATGTTGTCGTTCTTGAGGCAATTGGCCGAGCGCACGGAAAGCTCGAGCTCGTCGACCTTGCGCAGGAGATTTTTGTTGAAGGGCAGCTCCGACGGCCGCTCCTCTTCCGAGGCCGCGCGCGGCTCCTCGAAATTGATGAAGAGCTGCAGCTGATCCTGGAGGATGCGCGCCGCAAGCGCGAC
>CAYMNX010000280.1:0-4788 GCA_964391905.1 uncultured Rhizobiaceae bacterium | reverse complement strand
GCGGAAATTCCCTTCCGACTTCGCCATCTTCGCGCCCTCGACCGTGACGAAGCCGTTATGCATCCACACCTGCGCGAAGGGCTTGCCGTGATGGACGCATTCGCTTTGCGCGATCTCGTTCTCGTGATGCGGAAAGATGAGGTCGAGCCCGCCGCCGTGAATATCGAAATTCTGGCCGAGATAGGTCTCGCTCATCGCCGAGCATTCGATATGCCAGCCGGGGCGCCCCCGCCCCCACGGGCTCTCCCAGCCGGGCAGCTCCGGCGGCGACGGCTTCCACAGGACGAAATCGGCGGGATCGCGCTTATAGGGCGCGACCTCGACGCGCGCGCCGGCGATCATCTCGTCGCGATTGCGGCGCGAGAGCTTGCCGTAATCGGGATCGCTCGGAACAGAAAAGAGCACGTGGCCTTCGGCCGCATAAGCATGCCCGTCCGCGATCAGCCGCTCGATCATCGCGATCATCGGCGCGATATGCTCGGTCGCGCGCGGCTCGACATCGGGCGGAAGCGCGCCGAGCGCCGCCACATCCTCGTGAAAGGCTTTCGCCGTCCGCTCGGTCAGATCGCGAATGCTTTCCTTGTTCGCCTTCGCCGCCGCGTTGATCTTGTCGTCGACATCGGTGATGTTGCGCACGTAGCGCACATGGCCCTCGCCGTAAATGTGCCGCAGCAGGCGATAGAGCACGTCGAAGACGATAACGGGCCGGGCATTGCCGATATGGGCGAAGTCGTAGACCGTCGGCCCGCATACATACATGCGGACATTCCTCTCATCCAAGGGGACGAAATCCTCCTTGGTCCGGGTCAGCGTGTTGTAGAGCTTCAGCGCCACGTCGTTCCTTTAGATTTGGCGGGGCGCGGGCCCGGCCATTTTCGGCTTCGCCCAGGAAAATACACGCAACGCGCAGCGGAACAAGCCCATGCCGACGGAACCAGATGCCGCAGCGCCGGGATCCTTGGTTCAGATCTCGGGTGCGACCTGCCCGTAATTGAGCATCGCGACCAGCGTGACGCCGCCAACGATGTTGCCGCAGAGGGTGGGCAGGAAGAACCCGCCAAGGTAATCGCCAACCGAGGCGATGCCCGCATGGACAAGGTAAGCGGCATCGACCGAGCCGGCAATGATATGCGAGAAGCCGCCGGCCGCGACGAAGTAGGTCAGGAGGAGGATGACGGGAACCCGCGCGGCCTCGGCCGCCGGCAGGAGCCACACCATCAACGCGATAAGCCAGCCGGCGAAGACCGCCTTGAAGAAGGTGGTCGAGAACGACCCGCCGATCGAGGGCCGGCTCAGATCGAGAAAGGCGGCGCGCGTGCCTTCGTCGAAGACCCCGGAATGGAGACAAGCGTAGGAGATGAGCCAGGTCGCGGCCACATTCGCGACGAGCACGATGGCCCAGAGCCGGGCGACCCGCCACAATGTGCGAGTGTCGCGATTGTGGAGCAGAGGCAGGATAGGCGTCAGCGTGTTCTCGGTGAAGAGCTGTTGTCGCCCGAGCACGACGACGAGAAAACCGACCGGATAGCCGAAGGAGGCGATCAGCGCGCGGTGAGGTGTGTCGGCAAGATGTGCCTCTAGAACCCCTGCTGCGATGAGCGAGAACCCCATCGACAGCCCGGCGGCGAGGCCCGAGAGGAGGAGCGCCGAAACCGTCCGCTCGAGGTCCTTTTCGCCCTCGATCCGGATCGTCTCGTGAATGATGACGGCATTTGGGCGAGTCTGCTCTTTGATCGCCTCTTCACGCTGCTCATCCTCATCGGGGCTGGCCTCTTCCGAGTGGGAACGTTTGTCGGATCGGTCTGGGGATAGGCTTGCGCTCATGCGAGCTCCTCGAGGGCCGCATGTTTCAATGGCGGGCCGCCGGTTTCAGTTCCCGTTTCCCGCTCGGGCGGCATCGTCTAGCATCGGGCCCAGCGAATCAAGAAAGCCGCGGGAGGATAGGATGCTGCTCACGACCAAACGCCCAATGGCACCCGCCCATCATGGCGCCATCGAAGTCATCCCGCGCGGCGCGACGATCGGGGCCGAGATCCGCGGCGTCGATTTCAGCCGGCCGGTCGATAATGCGACGGCGAGCGCCATCCATGACGCGCTGATGCGGTATCAGGTGGTGTTCTTCCGCGACGCCGCGATGACGCCGGCGCAGCATGTCGCGTTCGGGCGGCTTTTCGGCGAGCTCACGGTCCATCCTTTCGTGCCGCATCTCGACGATTTTCCCGAGGTCGTCGTGCTCGACAACCATGCGGACAATCCCGTCTTCTCGACCGATCATTGGCATTCCGACGAGACCTTTCGCTTGACGCCGCCGATGGGCTCGATCCTGCGCTGCCTCTGCCGCCCCGAGACCGGCGGCGAGACGCTCTGGGCCGATATGTGCGCGGCTTACGAGAATCTCAGCGCCAAGATGCAGAATTTCCTCTCGGGGCTCGAGGCGATTCACGACTTCAAGAATTTCCGCCACAAATTCGATCACCTGCCGAGCCGCGAGCGGCACGCGAAGCTCGCGCAGATGGAAGAGGAGCTGCCCAACCCGGCTCATCCCGTCATCCGCACCCATCCGGTCACGAAGCGCAAGGCGCTCTTCGTCAACGAGCAGTTCACGATCGCGATCAAGGATATGCGCGAGGATGAGAGTCGCGCGTTGCTCGATTTCCTCTACGCTCAGGCGCGCATCCCGGAATTCCAGTTCCGCTTCCATTGGGAGACGGATTCGATGGTGTTCTGGGACAATCGCGGCCTGCAGCACTACGCCGCCAACGACTACTACCCGCAGCGCCGGACGATGCACCGCGTCACGATCAAGGGCGACAAGCCGTTCTAGGCTTTCGCGTAGCTGTCGCGCAGGCCGATGGTGCGGTTGAAGACGGGGCGCTCGGGCGTGCTGTCGGGATCGACCGCGAAATAGCCCTGGCGCTCGAACTGGAAGACCGCGCCGGCGGGTGCCTCCTTCAGCGCCGGCTCGAGCCGCGCCTCGGTCAGCAACTCGAGCGAGTTGGGGTTGAGATCGGCGAACAGATCGCCGCCGGCGCCGGGATCCGGCCGCGTGAAGAGCGGATGATAGAGCCGCACCTCCGCCGTCGCGGAAGGCGCCGCCGCGACCCAGTGCAAGGTCGCCTTGACCTTGCGGCCATCGGGCGCGTTGCCGCCCTTCGTCGCCGGATCATAGGTACAGCGCAGCGCCACGACCTCGCCCGCCGCATTCTTCACCACCTCGCGACAGGTGATGAAATAAGCATAGCGCAGCCGCACTTCCTTGCCAGGCGCGAGCCGATAGACCTTGTTCGAGGGCTGCTCCATGAAGTCGTCGCGCTCGATATAAAGCTCGCGCGCAAAGGGAATGCGCCGCGTTCCCAAGTTCGGATCATCGGGATGGTTGATCGCCTCGAGCTCCTCGACCTGGCCCTCGGGATAGTTCTCGATCACCACTTTCAGGGGCCGCAGGACGGCCATGCGCCGCGGCGCCGTGCGGTTGAGCTCATCGCGGATCGCATGCTCCAGCATCTGGATGTCGACGGTGCTGTTGGCCTTCGCGACGCCGACGCGGCGAACGAACTCCTTCAAGGCCGCCGCCGGCACGCCGCGCCGCCGCATTCCCGCGACGGTCGGCATGCGCGGATCGTCCCAGCCCGCGACGCGCTTCTCCTCGACGAGCTTCGTTAGGAAGCGCTTCGAGAGCACGGTGTAGTTGATATTGAGCCGCGCGAACTCGTACTGCCGCGGATGCGACGGCACCGGCAAGTTCTCGAGGAACCAATTGTAGAGCGGCCGGTGATCCTCGAATTCGAGGGTGCAGATCGAATGCGTCACGCCCTCGATCGCATCCGACTGCCCATGGGCGAAATCGTAATTCGGATAGATGCACCATTTGTCGCCGGTGCGGGGATGGCGCTCGTGCAGGATGCGATAGATGACGGGGTCGCGCAGATTGATGTTGCCCGAGGCCATGTCGATCTTCGCGCGCAGCACGCGCGCGCCGTTCGGAAACTCGCCCGCCTTCATGCGGCGGAAGAGATCGAGATTGACCTCGATGCTGCGCCCGCGATAGGGGCTCTCGCGTCCCGGCTCGGTCAAGGTGCCGCGCATCGCCGCCAGCTCTTCGGGCGTCGAATCATCGACATAGGCCTTGCCGTTGCGGATCAGATGCTCGGCCCATTCGTAAAGCTGATCGAAATAATCGGACGCATGGTGGAGATGCGTGCCCCAGTCGAAGCCGAGCCAGCGCACGTCGCGCTCGATCGCGTCGATGAACTCCTGCTCTTCCTTCGTCGGATTGGTGTCGTCGAAGCGCAAATTGCAGTGGCCGCCGAATTCCTGGGCGATGCCGAAATTGAGGTAAATCGACTTCACATGGCCGATATGGAGATAGCCGTTGGGCTCGGGCGGAAAGCGCGTGACGACCTCGCTGACGCGCTTGACCTCAAGATCGGTCGCGACGATGTCGCGGATAAAATCGCGGCCTGGCTCGACGGTGGGTGCTTCTTTCTCGTTCATGGTCTCTAGGAGGATGAGGGAACAGGCATCGGCGCGCGCGGCGTCTCGCCGGGCTCGGCCACGGCGGACGGGATCGGCCCCTCGGCCTGGAACGCATGGGTGATCGGATAGCGGCGGTCGCGGCCGAAGGCGCGGCGCGTGATCTTGACGCCGGGCGGCGCCTGGCGGCGCTTGTATTCGGCGCGATCGACCATGCGCCATACCCGGCGCACGGTCTCTTCCGAATGCCCGCGCGCGACGATCTCGGCGACCGGCAACTCATGCTCGATGAGGCATTCGAGGATGTCGTCGAGC
>CAYMNX010000279.1:0-10419 GCA_964391905.1 uncultured Rhizobiaceae bacterium | reverse complement strand
GGCACACATGGAGCCGCGCATCATGTCATTGCCGTCACCACGCCCCGTAGGCACGGTCGAGCTCAGGCACGGCGAAGGGCGCGGTCGTTTTGGGACGATTGAAATCGTAACGCAGCGCATCGGCGTCATACCGGGGGCGCGGCTGCGTCGCCATATCGGGTGGCGAGACCGTCAGATCGCTGCAGCCAACCAACGCGGCTGCGAGAAAAGCGATGATCAAGAGCTTCTGTCGCATGGGGAGACCTATCGTAGATATCCGATCATGTGGTGAGCGGGCGACAGCGCGGCAAATTGCAAGGCCGCAAGGCAGGGATCGGCCGCAAGCGCCCGCGCTGGCAATCGGCCGCCGGCCCCGGCTAAAATCGTAGATCGGGCGCAACAAACATCAATCCATGACGGATCCGGTCGCCAAATCGGAAGAGATTGAAGCCGCGAAGGGATCGTGGGGCGAACTGCTCCGCGGCGAACGGGCGCTTTATTCGGGGCTGATCATCGGCGGCGTGGCGATGCATGCAACGCAAATGCTGGTGATCGCCATCATCATGCCGACCATCGTCGCCGATATTGGTGGCGCCGCCTATTACACCTGGGCAGCGATGCTTTACACGATTGGCTCGATCATCGGTGCTTCCTCGACCGGGGCGGTGTGGTCGAAATTCGGTGCGCGCCGCGGCTATACGATCGGTGCCGGCGTGTTCGCTTGCGGCACGGCGCTCTGCGCGCTTGCTCCTGACATGGGCACGCTGATCGGCGCCCGCGGCATTCAAGGCTGGGCCGGTGGTCTTGTCTCCGGCGGCGGTACGGCGCTGATCGCGAGCCTTTTTGACGCGCGGCTGCGCACCCGCATACTGACGATCTCCCAGGGCACCTTCACCGTCTGCCATCTCGGCGGGCCGGTCGTGGGCGGCGTCTTCGCCGCGATCCATTGGTGGCGCGGCTCGTTTTGGCTGATGGTGCCGTTCATGTTGAGTTTCGCCGCGCTCGCCTGGCTCAAGATTCCCGAGCGGCTCGATACCGAGGCCGAGCGCAGCGCCGTGCCGCCCTTCCCGTTCTTCCGCCTCGGCATGCTCTCCGTCGGCGTCTTCGCCGTGGCCGCAACCGGTCCGATCGAGCATCCGCTCCTGCGCGGCCTGTTGATCACGACAGCGATTCTCCTGGTCGCGGCAACCTTCATTCTCGATCGCGATGCCGGCAACAAACTCTTCCCCTCGCATGCGCTCTCCGTCAAGGCGCCGATCGGACTTTGCCTTTGGGTCCTGACCTTGCATGCGATGGCGCAGACCTCCGTAACCCTGTTCCTGCCCTTGCTGCTGCAGGTCGTGCATGGGGTCTCGCCGATCTTCGTCAACTTCGTCACCATCGTGATCTCGTTCGGCTGGACCATCAGCTCGATCTGGGTATCGGGCTGGTCCGGCGCGCGCGAGCGATGGGCGCTGGCAGCGGGTCCGCCCATCGCCTTTGCCGCGCTCGCCTGCATCACCATGATCGCGCGCTTGCCGGCGCTCGAGCTCTTGACCTTCGCCGCCTTCATGATGGGATTCGGCGTCGGCATCTATAACGTCCATCTCGTCGCGCGCACGTTGGAGCGCGCACCGCAAGGCGAGCAGCGCACCACCGCCGCCGCGCTCTCCTCCGTGCGCTCGCTCGGCACGGCGTTCGGCGCGGCCATTACGGGGGTCATCGCGCATGCCGCGGGCTTGGGCGATGCGACAGAGCCCGAAGCCGTCGGACAGGCGGTGAGCGCCGTCTATGTCTTCTGCCTCATCCCTTACGGCCTGGTCGCGCTCTTCACCTGGCGCTTCCTGCGCGTCGCGCTGCCGCATCCGCGCGTGGTCGCGGCCGCGGCGGATTAATCCCGTGATCTCGCTGCTTCTTGCCGCGATCTTCTTCATCGCTCTCCACCTCGGCGTCGCTGGTACGAGCCTGCGCGATCGCGCCATCGCCGTCTTGGGTCAGCGGGGCTATATGGCCTTCTTCTCGATCGGCTCTATCGTCGGACTCATCTGGCTCATCATCGCCTATAGGCGCGCGCCCTATATCGCGACCTGGGGATTGGCCGAGTGGTGGAAGCCGTGGGCGATCCTCCTCATGCTGCCGGCGACCTGCCTCGTCGTCATTGGCCTTGCGACGCCGAATCCAACTTCGGTCGCCCAGGAAAAGCGCCTCGCCAAGCCGCCGCAGGGCATCGTCCGCATCACGCGCCATCCGTTTCTGACGGGTGTTGCAACCTGGGCCCTCGTCCATCTCATCGGCAATGGCGATGTGGCATCGCTGGTCTTCTTCGCGAATTGGGCAATCGTCGCGCTCGCCGGCACGGTCTCCATCGATGCCAAGCGCCGTCGCGCCGCAGGCGATGCTTGGACGACATTCGAGCGCCAAACCTCGATCGTGCCATTTGCGGCGATCACCGCCGGGCGCAGCCGTCTCGACCTCGCCGAGATCGGCGCGTGGCGCTGGGTCCTCGCCCTGCTCGTCTACGCGCTGCTGTTGGGCGGACACGGGCCGATCATCGGCCTCTCGCCCTTCCCGGTGTAGATGCGTCCGCCGTCGTCAGCGACGGTGGAAATGATGGAAATGGCCGCCGTGGAAGCCGAAACCAACGCCAACGAAGGACGGCCCATACCATGGGTAATAGCCAAAGGGATAGGCGTAGTAGTTCGGGAAAGCGTACCAGTAGGGCGTCGGCCCCGCGGCGACGGCCGCCGTCTGCTGCGGCACGCTCTGGCCCTTCGCCGACATGCATTGCAGATAGCCGATATCGTAGCGACGCTGCAGCGACGAGCCCGAGGCCTGCGCCGCGCTGAGACCTGTGGCGCCGCCGAGAAAAAGACCGCTGCCGGCGCCGATGGCCGCGCCCGCCGCGGGATTACCCGCGGCCGCGCCGATCGCCGCGCCCGCCGCCGCGCCCAAGACCGTGCCGGCAGCGGCGCTGCCGAGCAGACTTTGGTTGGCCGCTTCGGTCGGAGAGACGCCGATCTGCTGCGACGCGAATTGCCGGCACGTCGCGTCATCGGCCTGAAACTGCTCGAAGCTCGTTCCCTGCGCGGGCATGACCGCGACCGAGGGGCCGGTTGGCGGCGCCACGGCGCAGCCGGCAAGAGCGAGAAGCGCGAGCACGAGTGTGGATCTTGTCGCGATTGCGCGTGGGGTCGTCATGAGTCTCCCTCCGATCCGCCGCTACAACGGATTATACCGCGCGTTGCTTCCGCTGCGGCACGACGCAAGCGATAAATTTTTCGTGCAAGGCAAGCTTCGCGCGTCAAGCTATGTGGGACGTATCATCGCTCTCCACAAGCCCATCGAGGCGCAGGCCCGATCCGTCGGGCAGCAGCGTGAAGGCGCCGCTCGCGATTGCTTGCGCCCATTGCGCTGTGCGCTTAACGCCGCCGAAGGTGAAGAAATGCAGCTGCGTAATTGTCCTGCCCGCAGCGCTATCGTGCGCCAGCTCGGCAATGACGGATTCAGGTCCTGATTCCGTCATCAGCCGCGTCAAGGACGCCTGGCGGCGCAAGGCGCGCAGCGACGTGCCGATGCCGCATGAAGCGGCGTAGCGCAGCAGAGTCGAGAGCTTCGCCGGACCAGCGAGGCCAATGTGCATCGGGACGTCCGGGAATTGCGCGGCGATGCGCTCGAGGAGCGCGCGGATCGGCGCCGCTTCGAAGCAGAATTGCGTGACGAGATAGGGCGCGATGCCTTGGCCACGCAGCAGCCCGATCTTCGCGGCAAGCTCTTGCGTCAGCACCTCGCCCGAAATGCGGGGATGCCCATCGGGATAGGCGGCAAGGCCCGCCGCCTCGATGCCATGCCGCGCGAGGAGCCCGGTCGCGATGAGCGCGCGGCTCGAGGCAAAGGCGCCGCGCGGCCGGTCGATGTCGCCGCCGATGACCAGCGCCTGCCGTACCCCGGCCTCGGCCGCAAGGCGCCCGAGGCATTGATCGAGCTCGGCCGCGTCGGCGAAAGAGCGCGCACTCAAATGGGGGACCGGATTGAGGCCGGCAGTGCGTAATCGGGCCGCCGCCTCGACCAACGCTTCCCGCGCAGCGCCCGGAAGCGAGGTGAGATAGACGCTCGCGCCGCGCGGCAGCGGCGCCGCGAGCGTCTCGTCGATCGCGCGCGGCTGCGTCGTGCTCTCGAGCGAGTAAGGCCGAAAGAGCGCGACAATCCGCTGCCGCGTCTCCGGCGCGCCGCTCGCACCCTTTTCCTTGAGCGAAGCTTCGGTCACGGGACGTCCTCCGGTCGAGACGATGGCGCCCAGGCTGCGCATCGGCAGCGGCGTCGTAAACCACAATCTAGCCCACCTATAAGATGGGAATTTATGTGGGATTTCGTGGGAGATGGGCATGATGGCATCGGCGGGCTCCGCACACGGGCATGGCGGCGGTGGCGCCTCGACCGATCAATTTGACATTATGTTGTCAATATGGGAGCTTGATGTCAAAGTAGGTGCCGCGCCTTGGCGCGGCACCGCATTCGCAAAGACAAGGCGCCAAACGCGCTCGGGGAGGAAGCATGACAATCGAAACCCGCTATGCCGATGCGCGCGAGACGATCTCGTCAACGCTCTCGGCGCGGCTGTTCTGGCGCCTCGTGCCGCTCTTGGCGCTGCTCGTCATGCTCAACTATCTCGACCGCTCGAATATCGGCTTCGCCGCGCTGCAGATGAACGGCGAGCTCGGTTTCACGCCCGAGATCTACGGCACGGGCGCGGCGATCTTCTTCATCGGCTATGTGCTGTGCCAGATCCCGGCCAATATCCTCATCCATAAATTCGGGCCGCGCCGCATGATCGCCTGCATCATGGTCGCCTGGGGCCTCGTCGCCGCATCGATGGCCGCGATCAAGAATCCGCCCTCATTCTATACGCTGCGCTTTCTTCTTGCGGTCGCCGAATCCGGCCTGATTCCGGGCGCGACCTTCTACATCAGCCAGTGGTTTCCGCAGCGCGATCGCGGCCGCGCCCTTGGTACGCTTTATGCCGCCACCGCGCTCGCCGTCGTGATCGGCGGACCGATCTCGGGCGCCTTGCTCGAATTGCCACCTTTCCTCGGCCTTCGGCCGTGGCAATGGATGTTCATCGTCGAAGCGGTGCCGACGATCCTTCTCGCCTTCTTCGTCGGCCGGGTCCTGACCGACCGTCCCGATCACGCGGCATGGCTCGACGAGGCCGAGCGGGCCGAGCTCATCGCCACGCTCGCGGGAGAGCGCAAGAATGTCGGCAGTCTCAATATATCCGACGGCTTTGCCGTTTTGAAAAATTGGCGCGTCTGGGGACTCTTCGTTGCTTATTTCTGCATCGGCGCGCAATTCCTCACGATGGTGCTGTGGCTGCCGCAGATCATTCGCCATCTGCAGAATCTACACCCGTTCGAGATCGGTTTGCTTACGGCTGTCCCCTATCTGCTGAGCATGATCTTGATGTATGTGATCGGCTGGCATTCCGATCGCACGAAATGGCGCTCGCCCTATGTCATCGGCGGCCTTGTCGTCGGGGCGATGGGGTGCGCGGCGAGCGCCTATCTCACGGCGAGCCCCGTCTTGTCCTTCATCGCCCTGACCGTCGGCATCAGCGGCAGCAATCCGCTGGTCGGCCCCTTCTGGTCCTTCGCCACCGCCTTTCTGCAGGCGCGCGCCGCAGCGGTCGGCATCGCGCTGCTTTCGGCAGGCAGCGCGGTCGGCGGCTTCGTTGCGACCTATCTGCTCGGCGTGCTGCGGCAGCAATTCGGAAATTTCGAAGCGGGCCTCTATTTCATGGCCGGCGTCGCACTCTGCGGCGCCGTCATGATGTGGCTCGTCGCCCGCAACAGCGAGCATGCTCTGCTCGGCCAGGCGCCGGCGACCAAGTAGACGGCGCCTAATCTAGATGCCCGGCATCCCGGAAATAGCGCTCGGCCCCGGGATGAAGCGGGATCGGCGTGCGGCAGGCGGCCTTGGGATCGATCGGGTAGGAAACGGGGCTGCGCTCCGGCGGGAGATGGCGGTACTGCATTTCGAGAGTCGAGAACCGCTCGATCAGGCTCCAGGCCAGCGCATAGGCGATATCCTCGGGAAGGTCGGTCGTCGTCAGAAGCCTGAAATGCGAGAAATCGAGAAACTCCATCTCGCGATCGATGCCGCGCAAATAATCCTTCGGCAAAGTCGCGCTGGGTAGGCCCAATTCGCTCTCGAGCTTGTCGCGCGCGCCCGCCTCGATAGGCAGAAAGACGAGCTCCTGCTTATCGGCAAGTTCCCGCCAATAGGGCGTCATCACCGCCTCTTGGATGATCATATCGGCCTCGCCCTCCCGCATGGCGCGTGTCGATTGATTCGGCTCTTCATGCTCGATGAAGGTCGAGCCCTGCTGCTCGAGCGCCGCGCGCGGCAGGCCGTGTGCTGAGAGCAGCAAGTGTCCGCCCATGCCAATGAAGGAAATGCCATCATCGGGGCCCAAGGCGATGCGCAGCTTCGGCTTCTTCGCGCGCAGCTCGGTCCACGAGCCGATACCAAGATCTTTCCGGAGCGCGACAATCATCCGGTCATGCTGCGGCACATAGCCGAGTGCGCGTATATGCGGATAAATCTCGCCAGCGCAAGGCCCCTTGCCTTCGACCGCCATGCGCATGAAGGGCGCTGGCGTGGCTAAGGCGAGATCGACCTCACCGCGGCCGACGGCGCGAACATTGTCGAGCCCGCCGCGGCCATTCCAAATCGCAAAGCGCGTATGAGGCCCGGCGAGCGAGAGCAGCTCATAGCCGAGCCAGCCGAGCGCGCGGTGCAAATTGGCGCGACCCCAATCGCCTCTGAAATGCAGCGTCACCGAGCGATCGAGCTTGGGCGGCGGAACGCTCATATCTTCCTCCCCTATGGCAATAGGTTGTCGCCTTATGGCAAGAGGCTCGCATATTGACATCATGTTGTCAATTTGGGCATCCGTCATGGCATTGTGGCGCGAGCCTAGACGAGCCGCTGCAGTCGCTTCAGCACATCGACCGCCGCTTCGAGCTCCTTCACCGTCAGCTGCGCGCCGACCTCATTCGCCCATTTGACCTGGCGGCGGTGAAGCTTGAGGCGCAACGCCGCCCCTTTCGCCGTCAACGCCACGAGCTTCGCGCGGCGATGATTGGGGTTGTCGCCATAATCGGCGAGGCCGGATTCGACCAGCCAATCGGCGATGCGCTGCACGTTCTGGCGCGTCAGCCCCATGGCGCGGGCAGCCGCCGCCACGGTTTTCGGCTCCGCGCCGATCGCGCCCAGCACCTGCCAGCGTGCACTCGTCATCCCGAGATCGGCGCCGAGCCGGTCGCCGCTCGCGATCATGCGGCCATTGAGGCGGAAGACCTCGAAGACGAGGCGGGTAAAGGCGGCGCCGGCCGGCGTATGCGCCCTGCGGTCGACGGGGATCGGATAGTCTTCTTGGCTGGTCGTGCGCGGCATGGGCGGGGATGTTTGATACGTCTCGCCGCGTGGAAAACGGCGCTTCACTGGGGTGCCGGAGTTTGCCCTAGGATCGCGTCCCCGTCCATGGGTCGAGTGAGTTTCACCACGGAGACACGGAGACGAGCAACAAGCAACCAAGGCACAAAGCCACAAACTTTAAAAGGAGGCCCCGCTTCGCGGCCCCATGAACTATTCTTCGCGTCTTGGTGCCTTAGCGGTCACCCTTCTCTCCGTGTCTCGGTGGTGAAGTCGACCTATTGACAATATGTTGTCAAAGTGCTGCGATACCGAGGCGTCAGCCCGCGGTGAGGCGACGCCAAGAGTTCGCAAGATTTCGAGGGAGGGCCAGGATGCGACGGAAAAATCGCTTCGAGACCTATAAGGAGGCGGCCGGCCGTTCGTCCTACGACGAATTTCCGATGCTCGAGCTCGGCATCGATCCGCAGCTTCATCTGAGCCGCAACAGCGTCACGCAGCCCTTCTTTCTCGTCTGCGAGCAGGATTGCATCATTGCCCAGATGTCGGGAATGGCGCGGATCGAGTTTCGCCGCTCGCCCGCCAATTACTTCACGCTCGCGCTCGGCGACTTCGTCTATGTGCCTGGCGGGACGCCGCATCGTATCGTGCCACAGACGGAATCGATCCAGCTGCGCTACAAGGCGAGCGATCCCGGGCTCGAGGCGGTGGCCTGGTACGCCGATAACTCCGACGAGGAAATCGCCCGCGTGACCTGGGATTGCGCGGAGGAGCTGCCGCAAGCCGCCTATCTGCGCGCCTGCCGGGCCTTCAATGCGGATGAGACGCTGCGCCGCTCGCGCGTCACAGGCACGGTCCTGCCGCCGATCGATCTCGCGCCCTTCCGATGGGAGGAAGTGGCGCAAGAGGTGAAGGAGGCCGAAGCCTTCGAGACGGCGCGGGCGCAGAAAAAAGCCGCCGCCATGCCCATGCACGGGACGCGTATTGCGCGGCACGGCGAGATCGCGCGTCCCGGCGATGACAAGGTTCCGCTCAAGGTGAACATCTACGATTTCGCGCGCACCGCGACCACCGCGCTCAACCCGATGTTTCCTTATTTCGCACCGGGCTGCATCGTGCCTTGCATTGCCCTGCAAGACCCGGGCTATCGCGGCCCTATGGGCTACTTCGTCCACTACAACACCGTGCAGGAAGTCAATCTCTGCTTCGGCTCGAGCGGCTCGTTTCGCGTCTCGGGCGGCGTCTCGGTTGGCCCTACCACCCATCCGGTCGGCGACAAGCCGGGCCAGCCGAGCAATCCCGGCATGTTCTATATCGGCGTCATCACGCAGCGCCAATCGGTCGATGCGCCGCAGAAGGAAGCGTTTATCCTGCCTTGCGAGAAATGCGGCGAGGAGGTGTTTCGCCGCGACTATGACGCGCACGAATTTCCCGATCGTCTCGATGGTCCCGCCGATTCGCAGCTCATCGGCTTGCCGACGATCGCGCAATCATCGGCCACGGCCGAGGCCTTCAATCACAGCGAAGCGGCCCGCACCTGCCGCCATTGCGGCCATCTTAACCCGCCCTTCCCCACCGCCTATTGGGGCTGGGATCATTACCGGCGGCGCACGGCGATCGCCATTGCCGCCAAGAAGCTCATGAGCGAGGCGGCGGAAGCGCGCGAGCCCGTCGCGGCGCCGCAATGAGCCAGGAAAATGCCATGACGGATTTGGCCTACCATGCCGTCGCCACCACGTCCGATCTCGGCGAAGGCGAGATGATGCAGGTGACGGTCGGGAAGCGGAGTCTCGCACTTTACAATCTCGGCGGCCGCTATTACGTCACCGACGCGCTGTGCACGCATGGTCACGCGCTGCTGACCGAGGGCTATATCGAGGGCGATCTCGTCGAGTGTCCGATGCATGGCGGCACCTTCGACATTCCGTCAGGCAAAGCAGTGGGACAGCCTTGTGTGACCGCCCTCGCCACCTATCCGGTGAAGGTCGAGGGCGACACAATCAGCGTCGGACTTGGCGAGGATTCTTAAGCGCCGACGAGCGGATAAAGGGTCGCATCCGTGAGTTTGACGAGATCCTGCGGCCGCAGCGCAATCTGTAGGCCGCGTCGCCCGCCATTGACGACCATCTCGTCGAGCTTTTCGGCGCTCTGATCGATGAAACAGCGCAGCCGCTTGCGCTGGCCGAGCGGGCTGATGCCGCCGACGACGTATCCGCTCGAGCGCTCGGCTTTCTGCGGCGCGGCAAGCTCCGCCTTCTTCGCACCGGCCAGGGCGGCGAGCGCCTTGAGATCGAGCCGCGCGGGCGATGGAATGAGGACGCAGACAAGAGCCCCGTTCTCGAGCTCGACGATCAGCGTCTTGAACACGATCGCCGGATCAAGGCCGAGCGCCGCGGCGGCCTGAAGGCCGATCGCATCGGCCGTGGGATCATAGGGGTAGGTGAGCAATCGATGCGGGATTCCCGCTTTCGTCAGAAGCTCGACCGCTGGTGTGCCTCTGGCGCTCATCGCCGTCCCATCTCTCCAATTATATAAACGCCGTCATCCGCGGCTTTTCTTGGGCAGCAAAGCCGATAAGGTCGACAGCGCGCGCTCCATCGCCTGCCGGCTGTTTAAAATATCACGATTGGTCTTTTCGATCTCGCTGCGCGTCTTGGCGACGCGCCGCTCGCCCGCACGCGCATGCTCGCGCGCGGCTTCGGCCATCTTGCGCACCTCACTGGCGCTGCGATTGCCGTCGTCGTCAAGGCCGCGCGTGTCCTTAACGTCTCCCCCGGCCTTTACCAGGCGCCGCAGGCGACGGGAGCGACTCTCTCTGCTCGGTTTCATCGCTTTTGCTCCACCTGAAGAAAAAGATCGGCGCCACCCGCTTGGGTTGAGCGCCGATCGTCACCACCTCTACCCTTGCTGCCAAGCGCCTTGTCGACGCCTGGCGCCACATCGCCGGGCGCGGTCCACGCGCCCGCTATCGGATCGCTCTTCCCGCGGCGAGCCCCAGAACGAGGAAGACCACCGTGACGACCACGAAGA
>CAYMNX010000278.1:0-17949 GCA_964391905.1 uncultured Rhizobiaceae bacterium | reverse complement strand
GCCGGGATTGTCGCCCCCGCGCAAGGTGGCAAAGCCGATCGTGCCGGCTTTGCGCGGGCCGGTGATGCCGTCGCGCACGCGCTGGCTCGCGGCGGCGAGATCGATGCCGCGGCCATCGGCCGCCGCCTTGCCGAGCGCCAGCGCGGTGCCCGAGGGCGCATCGACCTTGTGGCGATGATGCATCTCGAGAATTTCGATATCGTATTCTTCGCCGAGGCGCCGCGCCGTTTCTTCGACGAGGCTCAGCAGCAGGTTGACGCCGAGGCTCATATTCGGCGCCCAGAGGATCGGCGCCGCCTTGGCGGCTTCGCGCAACGCCGCGCCCGCGCGCGCATCGAGTCCGGTCGTCCCGATCACCAAGGCTTTCTTCGTCGCCGCCGCGAGCTGCGCATGAGCGATGCTCGCCTCGGGCGTCGAGAAATCGATTACCACATCGGCGCTCTGGAACAGCGCCGCGACATCGCTCGACGCGGAAAGCCCGACCGCGCCGATGCCGGCAAGCTCGCCGATATCCTTGCCGAGCTCGCGATTCTTCGGCCCCTCGACGCCGCCGGCGAGGCGGCAGCCGGCCGTCGCGGCCACTTCGGCCACCAGCATGCGCCCCATGCGCCCGGCGCAGCCCGATATTCCGATACGCAGCTCGGCCATCCTCGTCCCGCTTTCAACACGCGTCAGTAAAATATACCGCATCAGCGTGCGCCCGACAGCGTTCAATGCGGCTTCCGAGCATTTGTCGAGCGTGTCTTCCGTGGTGTTGAACCACGGTTCGTATTCGAAGCCGATGACGAGGAAGCTCGGAATCCGCGCCTGGTTGAGCGCGATCTGATCGTCGAAGATCGGCTCGGTCGTCGGCTGGGCGCTGAAGAAAGTCGGCGCGAAGGTGCGGCCGATATTCCAGAACCGGTTCACCTGATCGCTCGCATAGAGGAGCGAGGCCTGCTCGGGCTTGAGCTTCTCTTCCCGCCAGCACACCATGTCGAAGATCACCGCCTCGACCGGCTTGGCCGCGGGGTAGAGCGCGTCGAGATGCTCGGCGAAATAGGGCGAGCCCAAGGGCTGCCAATGCGGATCGCCGGCGCCCAGGGAGACGGGCCCCTCCTCGCCGTCGAAGAAGACGAAATCGATGCCGGCGCGCGGCGGCGTCTTCGCCGCTGTCACGGCGCGCGCCGTCTCCAGCAGCAGCGCGACCCCCGAAGCGGAATTGTTGGCGCCCGGCATCGGCGCGCCGGGGTGGTCCTTGTCGCGATAGGCGCGGACGATGCTGTCGTAATGCGTGCCGAGGATGATGCGCCGCGGATTGTCGGGCGCGAAGCGCGCGATGAGATTGGTGAGATCGTGGCTCTGCCCGGCGACATTGGAATGCCAGCGCTGCTCGGTCGTCTCGATGCCGAGCTTCTTCATCTCGGCCTTGATGTCGTCGATCGTCTTCTGATGGCCCGCGGTATCGAGCGCGCGCACGCCGAAGGAGAGCTGCCGTGCGATGTCGCTGAGTGCGCGCTTGCCCTGCCACAGCGAGACCTCGACATTCGTCTGCGCGTGCGCCGGAAGGGCGAGCAGTGCGGCGGTCGCGATGAGAGCCGGCCAGCGCATCGTGGGCTCAGCGTCGCAGCTTCGGCACGAACATCATGCTGAGCGCCGAGAGCGCCAGCACCGCGGCGTAGAGATAGGTGATGGCGCGCGAGCCGATCGACGGGATCAGCACGAAGGTGGTAAAGAGCGTGCCGAAGATATTGCCGATGGTCGAGACGCCATAGACGAGCCCGGCGGTGCGCCCCGTCTCATGCGTCGAGCGCAGCAGGAGCCGTACCGCGACCGGCGAGAAGGTGCCGAGAAAGGAGAGCGGCACCAGCAGCAGAATCGCCGAGGCGAACAAAATGCCGGTCGGTCCGAAGCCGAGATGATCGAGGATCCAGGCCATCACCGGATCGGCGCTCGACGGGACCATGGCGAGGTAGAGCGCGGCCAAGGCGCAAGACGCGGCGATGACGCGCGGGCTCGGATGGCGGTCGACCACCGTGCCGCCGGCGAAATAGCCGATCGTGAGCGCCGCGAGCACGGTCGAGATGAGGCCGGCCCAGGTGCCGATGCCGCCGCCGAAATAGGGGAAGAGATAGCGGCTGCCCAGCATCTCGAAGCCCATCAGCACGCTGCCGACGAAGAATGCGTTGACGAGGATCGCGGCGCTCACGAACCCGCTCTTACTGGGTGCTCGATGCGGGATCGGGCCATTTGCGATTGTGATTCTCGATCGCCTTCAAGGCTTCGACGGGCGCGAAATCGTCGGTCAGCACCTTGGCGTTGGGGTCGATCGTCGTGCCGGTATCGGGCGGCAGGCGCCGGCGCTGCGCCAGCATCTGGCTGAGATCGTAGCGGAAGTGGAAGGCGTTCTCGCGATCGGCCGCGGATTTTGCGAGCGCGTCAGGGGCCTGCGGCGGGCCGTCATAGGCGATCGTCACCACATTGCCTTCGGCGAGATAGAAATCCTCTTGCGGAAAGACGGAATGGATCGTCTTCACCGCGGCATCGAACAGCATGGTCGAAGGCTCGACATTCTGCGCCACCACTCCGCCGTCGGCGAGATGCGCCTTGACGAGCGTGTAGAACTCTTTCGTCAGCAGATGGAACGGCACGAACGGCCCGCGATAGGCGTCGATCAGGATGATGTCGTATTTGTCTTTCGATTCCTGAAGGAAGAGCCGGCCGTCGCGATTGACGAGATGGAAATTCGGCTCGTCGCTGATGCCGAAATACTTATGCGCGAGTTCGGCGACCACGGGATCGAGCTCGACCGAGGTCACCGATACATCGGGCAGGAAGCGGTGCAGATACCAGCACGTGCGCCCGCCGCCGAAGCCGATCTCGAGGATCGTGTGGATATTCTTCGCGTAAAGGAGGCTCGCGGTCATGAATCGCGTATAGGCCACCGGCAGGTCGCGATCGTCGCGCGTGTTGTAGACGCTTTCGGTATAGAGCGCGCGGTTATAGCCGAAGGTCATGGCGAGGTAGTTGCCCTCGCGATAGACGTAGATGTTGTTGTAAAGCGACTCGCGCGATTCGACGAGCGTGCGCCCCGCCGCTTGCGCCTGGGCCGGCTCATCGGCCGCGGCCGGCACGATCGATGGAAGCCAAACGAAAGCGGCGATCAGAAGACCAAAAAATTTCATGGCAAGGCGGCGAAATCGGGAGCGGGCAGACCGTCGCCGCCGGGGGCGGCGGTGAGCGCGTGCCGAAGCGCAAGGCTGAAACGCCGCGCAACGGCCGGAAGGTTGATCCATGGCATCGATTTCTCTATCCCGACCTGCCGCCAGACGGCGCTGATCATTAATCGTGCCGCGCCCCTTCCACAATCCCCCGCTCGCTCTTTCCACCCGCGGCCCGTTCCTCTAAATCATTCGCCTCATGGCTCTGTTGCGTTCGGCCGCGACCGTGGGCGGCTATACCATGGCGAGCCGGGTTCTGGGATTCATCCGCGATATCTTGACCGCGGCGTTTCTCGGTGCCGGGCCGATGGCCGACGCCTTCTTCGTGGCGCAGCGGCTGCCGAATCTATTTCGCAGCCTCTTCGCCGAAGGCGCCTTCTCGGCCGCGTTCGTGCCGCTCTTTGCCGGCATGATCGCCCATGACGGGAAGCCTTACGCCAAGCGCTTTGCCGAGGATGCGATGGCGGTGCTGCTCGCGGCGCTCTTCGCCTTCGTTGTCGCCGGCGAGTTCGCAACCCCTTGGCTGCTCAACATCCTGGCGCCGGGCTTTCGCGCCGATCCCGATAAATTCGAGCTGACGGTCGGCCTCACCCGCATCACCTTCCCCTATCTTCTCTTCATCTCGCTGACCGCCTTGCAGGGCGGCGTCCTCAATTCGGTCGAGCGCTTCGCCGCCACCGCGGCGACGCCGATGCTGCTCAATATCTTTCTCATCGCAGCGCTCGTCCTGGTGCGGCCGGTCAGCGGCGCGGCGCTCGCCTGGGCGCTCACGCTCTCGGGATTTGCGCAATTCCTGTGGCTGATGGTCTCCTGCCATCAGGCGGGCTTGAGCCTGTCGCTGCCGGTGCCGCGCCTCACCCCCGAGATCAAGCGCATGCTGCGGCTCATGGTGCCGGGCATTTTCGGCGCCGGCGTGACGCAGCTCAACCTCGTGGTCTCGACGGCGGTCGCCTCGCTGCTGCCGACCGGTGCCGTCTCCTATCTCTATTATGCGGATCGCCTCAATCAGCTCCCGCTCGCGGTGGTCGGTATCGCGGTCGGAACCGCGATCCTGCCCTCGCTCTCGCGCCAAGTGCGGCTGGGCGACGAGGACGGCGCGCGCCACACACAGAATCGCGGGCTCGAGCTGGCGCTGTTCCTGACCTTGCCCGCGGCGGTCGGGCTCGGCGTGATGTCTTGGCCGATCATGACCGTCCTGTTTCAGCGCGGCGCTTTCGGCCCGGTCGAGGCGCAGGCGACTGCGGCAGCGCTCGCCGCCTATGCCGCGGGCCTCCCGGCTTTCGTCCTCATCAAGGTGATGACGCCCGGCTTCTTCGCCCGGCACGATACGGCGACGCCGGTCAAGATCGCCTTCGCCGCCATGGGCACGAATCTGGTCCTGACCCTCGTCCTGGGCGTGGCCCTGCCCTTCGCGCATGTCGGCGTCGCCGCGTCGACCACGATTGCCGGCTGGGTCAACGCGCTCTCGCTCATGACCGTGCTGCATCGGCGCGGCCATTTCCGCCTCGATCAGCGCTCGCGGCGGGCCTTGCCGCGCATCGCCGCGGCGGCCGCCGGCATGGGGCTCGCGCTCTGGGCGCTTGACGCATGGGCGGCGCCGCTCCTCGCCGGGCCTTTCCTCATCCGCTCCGTTGCGCTGGCGCTCGTCATCGCGGCGGGCGCCGCTTGCTTCGGCCTCCTCGCGCTCCTCTTCGGCGCCGCTCCTTGGCGCGAGATCAAGGCGCGCCTGCCCTTGCCGGGCGGCTCTTCGTCAGGCGGTCGACGGGAAGCCCCACCGTCTTGACCAGGGGATCATCGGGCGGCGATAAACGGACATGAATCGGATTTTCTCAGGCGTTCAACCGACCGGGAACCTGCATCTCGGCAATTATCTCGGCGCGATCCGCAACTGGGTCGCGCTGCAGCGCGATTACGATTGCATCTTCTGCATCGTCGATCTGCATGCGATCACCGTGCCGCAAGACCCGGCGCAGCTTCGGGCGCAAACCCGCGAGGTGACCGCCGCCTATATCGCCGCCGGCATCGATCCCGAGCGCTGCATCATCTTCAATCAGAGCATGGTGCCGGGCCATGCCGAGCTCACCTGGCTGCTCGCCTGCCTGACGCCGCTCGGCTGGCTCAACCGCATGACGCAATTCAAGGAGAAGGCGGGAAAGCAGCGCGAGGAGGCGGGGCTCGGGCTCTACGCCTATCCGGTGCTGATGGCGGCGGACATCATTCTCTACAAGGCGACGCATGTCCCGGTCGGCGAGGATCAGAAGCAGCATCTCGAATTGGCGCGCGACATTGCCGGCGCGTTCAACCGCCGCTACGGCGTCGACTTCTTCCCCCTGCCGGAGCCGATGATCTTCGGCGCCGCGACGCGGGTCATGAGCTTGCGCGACGGCACCAAGAAAATGTCGAAATCCGATACGTCGGATTATTCGCGCATCAACATGACCGACGATGCCGAGGCGATCGCGCTCAAAATCCGCAAGGCGAAGACCGATCCGCTGCCGCTGCCGGCGACGGTTGCCGAAGCCGAGGCGCGGCCCGAGGCCGATAATCTCTTGAGCATCTATGCGGCGCTCGCCGGGATCGAGCGCAAGGCGGCGGTCGAGCGCTGGGCGGGACAGAATTTCTCGACCTTCAAGGCCGAGCTCGCCGATCTCGCCGCCGAGGTATTGGGCAAGATCGGCGGCGAGATGCGCCGGCTCCTGGCCGAGCCCGGCTATGTCGACGGCATTCTGCGCCGCGGTGCCGAGCGCGCCAACGCCATCGCCGAGCCGCATCTGCGCGAGGCCTTCGACATAACCGGCTTTCTGCGGCCGTAAGTTTTCCGCAGCCCTCTCGCCCCGCTTCTCTCCCCGGCGGGGCGAGGGAGGAGCCCGCACCAGCGGGAGGGCGAGGGGGCGGATCGAGCGAGGAAATTCGGTTGGGCATACTCGACATATACCTGCCCATTGCCGGGGTTTCGCTCGACGTCGTTGGGCTGTTGCTGCTTGGCGCGGGGGTTGGATTCCTCTCCGGCGTTTTCGGCGTCGGCGGCGGATTTCTCTTAACGCCGTTCCTCATCTTCATCGGCGTGCCGCCGGCGGTCGCGGTGGCGTCATCGGCCAATCAGCTGGTCGGCGCCTCGGTTTCGGGCGCGCTCGCGCATTGGCGGCGCGGCAATCTCGATTTGCTCATGGGAATCCTGATGCTGGCCGGCGGCATCGCCGGATCGGGCCTGGGCGTCTGGATCTTCGCCCTGTGGCGCGAACAGGGGCTGATCGAAGTCATGATCAGCCTCAGCTATGCGGCGCTCTTGAGCACCCTCGGTGTCTTGATGCTGGTTGAAAGCACGCGCAGCTGGCTGCGGCAGCGGAAGCCGGGCGCCGCGCGCCGCAAGCTTCACCAGCACATCTGGCTCCACGGCCTGCCGCTGAAGCTGCGCTTTCGCCGCTCGAAGCTCTATATCAGCGCGCTTCTGCCGATCGTCCTCGGATTCCTCGTTGGCGTGCTTTCCGCCATCATGGGCGTCGGCGGCGGCTTCATCATGGTGCCGGCGATGATCTACATCCTCGGCATGCCGACCGCGATCGTGCCGGGCACGTCGCTCTTTCAGATCATCTTCGTCACGGCCGCGGTGACGATCTTGCAATCGGTTGCGAACAACACGGTCGATGTCGTGCTTGCCATGGTGCTGCTGGTCGGCGGCGTCATCGGCGCGCAGCTGGGCACGCGCTGGGGTGCGAAGCTCAGGGGCGAGCAGCTGCGCGTGCTCTTGGCGCTGATCGTGCTCGCCGTCGCCGGCAAGCTGCTCTCCGATCTGATCGTTCGTCCCGACAATCTTTTCTCGATCGCGCCGGAGGAGATGTGAGACGGTCTTGCTTCTTCCTGCTCGCGGCGCTGCTGCTCGTTCGTGCGCTGCCGGCGCAGGCGGACGACCCGTTGCTGGCCGATCTCACCAGCCATCTCGTCGCGATCACCACCGGATTCACCGGGACCGAGGTGGTCCTGTTCGGCGCGACGGACGGTCCCGGCGATATCATCGCCATCGTGCGCGGGCCGGAGCGCGATGTGGTGGTGCGGCAAAAGCGCCATCTCGGCGGCATTTGGATCAATGTGCCCAACGTCACCTTCGCCGCGGTCCCGAGCTTTTACGCCGTCTTCAGCAATCGCCCGCTCGGCGAGATCGCGCCGGCGGGGGTGCTGGCGCTGCATCAGATCGGGATCAACAATCTCCGGCTCGATTTGCGCCGATCGGCGCGCCCGCCCGGCGAGACGCCGATGTTCCGAGCGGCCCTCATTGCCGAGGAACGGCGGCAGGGCGTCTATAGCGAGCAGCCGGGCAGTGTCAGCTTCTTGGGCGACCGGCTCTTCCGCACGACCATTTCCTTTCCCGCGAACGTGCCGACCGGCACCTATTTCGTCGAAGTGCTGCTGGTGCGTAACGGCGCTGTCGTCAGCGGTCAGACGACGCCCCTGGTCGTTTCCGAAATCGGGTTCGGCGCCGATGTCAGCGATTTCGCGCTGCGCAATGCGCTGCTCTATGGGATCGTCGCCGTCGTCGGCGCGGCGCTGTTCGGTTGGCTCGCCAGCTTGCCCTTCCGTAACGCCTAATCATCAGCCAGCCAAGGAGATCGCCATGACCGATACGTCTTCGTCGTCTCCGACCGATCGCCAGCGCATTTTCCTGGTCGTCGTCGACGAAACCGAGGAGATGCGCGTCGCGCTGCGCTACGCCGCGCTGCGGGCGTTTCACACCGGCGGCAAGGTCGCCCTCCTCTCGGTGATCGAGCCGCCCGAGGTGCAGATCTCGAAAGCGGTCGAGGAGCGCATGGCCGAAGAGCGGCGCGAGGAAGTCGAGCAGCTGCTCTCGCGATTGACAACAGAGGTCAAGGAAACCTGCGGCACGATGCCGATCGTCTATATCCGCGAGGGACGCCGCCGCGACGAGCTGTTCGCGCTGATCGACGAGGAGCCGGGCATTTCGGTCATCGTCGTGGCGGCCGGGACCGGGCCGGAAGGCCCGGGGCCGCTGATTACGGCGCTGATCAGCCGGACCGAGCAGCTGCGCGTGCCGATCACGATCGTTCCCGGCAGCCTCAGCGACGAAGCCATCGCGGCCCTGGCTTAACCCTATGGCGGGTGGGGTTGACTTAAGGCCTGTCTTATCCAAATTGACCCCTAGGCCTCCGGAGAACGCCGATGTTCATCGAAACCGAAACCACGCCCAATCCCGCCAGCCTTAAGTTTCTGCCCGGGCGTCCGGTCATGGAACAGGGCACCGCCAATTTCACCTCGGACGAGGCGGCGCGGCGCTCGCCTTTGGCAAGCCGGCTGTTCGCGCTCGATGGGGTCACCGGCGTGTTCTTCGGCGCCGATTTCATTTCCGTCAGCAAAAGCGATGCGATCGCCTGGCAACAGCTGAAGCCCGCCGTCCTCGGCGCGATCGTGGAGCATTACACGGCAGGCGAGCCATTGCTGACCGGGGGCGATGTCGCCGAAGCGGATGGCGCCGGTGAGGAAGACGGTGAAGTCGTCGCCCAAATCAAAGAGCTGATCGAGACCCGCGTCCGCCCCGCCGTGGCGCAGGATGGCGGCGATATCATCTTCGAAGCCTATGCCGATGGCGTCGTCTATCTCCAGATGCACGGCTCCTGCTCGGGCTGCCCGAGCTCGACCGCGACCTTGAAAGCCGGCATCGAGAACATGCTGCGCCACTATATTCCGGAAGTGGTCGAGGTCCGCGCGGTTTAGTTGCCCGCCTTCGGTTCCATCGTGGCGGCGACGAGTGCCGCGACATCCGTCTTGCCTTCTTGTGTCAGGCCTTGAACGACACCGGCGCGATTCTCGACGGGCTGATTTTGACTCATCTTCCATTTGCCCTCGAGCTGCGTGATCGTCAGCTCGAAGCCGACGATCGCTTTCAGCATCGCGTCGATATAGTCCGCCGGGGCGTCGGTCACGCGCCAAGGCGCGGTCCGCGGCGTCTCGTATTTGTCGGTGAGGCGCGTGACGACACGGCGCAGGCTTTCGCGATTGTCGAAGAAGCGCAGCCGACCGCGCGCGTGAATCGCGATGTAGTTCCAGGTCGGCACGACCTTTCCCGTCTGCTGTCTTGTCGCGTACCAGCTGGGGCTGACATAGCTATCGGCACCGGTGAAGATCGCGAGCGCGTCGACGTCATATTTGATCGAGCGCCATTGCGGGTTGGCGCGCGCCAAATGGCCCGTGATCGTGCCGGAAGGCGGCGGCTCGGCATCGATCAGCATTGGCACGTGGCTCGCCTCTATCCCGCCATCGCCCAGCGTCACCAGCGTGCCGAAACCGATCCGCCGAATCGCTTCATGCAGCACCGGCACGCGGTTTTCATCAAAATGCGCCGGAACATACATCATGATGCTCCCTTACTTCCGCGCGCTACGGTACCGGACCACCCGACCCGAACCGCTACATCATCGGCTTCGGCGCGTCGGCATCGCTCAAGAGCGGCAGGCGTTTGGCGTCGAAGAGCTGATAGTGCCACCACTCGTTGCGATAAAAATCCCAGCCGGCGGCGCTCATCAACCCCAGCAGCAGAAAACGATTGCGTTGCGCTTCCACCGAGACCGCTGCCGAGCCGTGATGCGACAAGGGCGTGAACGCGTCAAAGCCCGTGCCCATATCGAGCTCCGTTCCGTCGCTGCGGAGGAGCGTCAGATCGACGGCGGCGCCGCGCGAATGGGGCGAGCCGCGGCGCGGATCGGCCAGGAAATTGGGATCGGGCGTGTGGTTCCATAATACCCATTGCGCCTCGCTCGGCCGGAACGCGTCGAAGATCTTGAGGCGTAAGCTCAAGCCCCGCGCGAGCTCGATCGCGTGCTCGAGCTTTTCCGCCGCCTCGGGATGGAGAAAGCAGAAGGGTCGCGCATAGACTGGTTTCCCTGTAAAATTGCGCGCTGTCGCATAGGCAATATCGAGCACCACGTCGTGGCTTTCGGGCGAGATTTCGACCAGCGTCATGATGCATCCACTCCTAGCATGAAATCGCACAAACACCACGTGTCGTGAAAATCCTCGCTTTCGACTGTGCCGGAAATTCCTGCTCCGCGGCGGTGCTCGCCGGCGAGCATGTCGCCGCGCGTCGCTTCGCCCTGATGGAACGGGGTCACGCCGAGGCGCTGATGCCGATGATCGCCGCGGTTCTGGCGGAATCGGGTATCGCTATCGACGCGCTCGATCTCATCGCCGTGACCACCGGACCGGGCGGCTTCACCGGGCTGCGCATCGGGCTCGCCGCCGCGCACGGCCTGGCGCTCGCGCGCGACCTGCCGCTCCTCGGCATCAGCTCTTTCGAGGCGGTTGCCGGCGCCGTGCCACCCGCGCTGCGCGAATATCCCGTGCTGGTCGCGCTCGAAAGCACGCGCGAGGAGCTTTATCTCCAGCGCTTCGCGCCGCAGCCCGAGCCAGCGGCGCTGGTTGCGCCGCAAGACTGGGCCTCGCTCATGCCGCACGGCGTTGTGGTGCTCGCGGGCGACGGCGCGCCGCGACTCGCGGCGGCCCTCGATGGGCGCGAGATCATCCTGGCACCCGGTCCTGGTCTCGCCGATGCCGTCGATGTCGCGCTGCGCGCCCGTGATTATTGGCGGAGGGGCGAGCGCCCGCCGCCGCTTCCGCTCTATCTCCGGCCGCCCGATACCACGGTCGCGCGATCGGCGCCCAAGGTCTCGTCATGAGCATTGCGATACGGCCGGTGCGCCACGGAGACATCGCGCGTCTTGCACAGATTCATGCGCTCTGCTTTCCCGACGAGGCGTGGGATGCATCGGCATTGGCGACGGTGCTCTCGCTTCCCGGAACCAGCGGCCGCGTCGCCGTGCTCGAGGCGGACGCGATTTGCGGCTTGCTGATCACGCAATGTTTGAGCGAGATCGCGGAAATACTGACCCTCGGCGTCGCTCCCGAGGCGCGGCGGCGCGGTATCGCGCGCGCCTTGCTGCTGGATTGTTTTCGCGAGACCGGCATCCGCGGAGCCGAGCGCATCGTGCTTGAAGTCGCCGCCGATAACGACGCCGGTGTTGCGCTTTATCAATCGCTCGGTTTCGTCCGCCAGGGCACTCGGCAAGGCTACTATCGCCGCGCCCAAGGGCCGCGAATCGATGCCTGGCGTTTAAGTCTCGACATTCCCAAGACGAACCTGCCGTGATTTGGACAATTTCTTCGATTATTAGCTAATGTTGCGCGATCCGAGAAATGCCCATATATTCGCGAGGGGGACGACTGTAGGACGCATAAATGATGACTGATAATTCCAATCCAAAAGACCTATTGGCGCTGACCACGGAGATCGTCGCCGCGCATGTATCGAACAATACGGTGGGCGTCACCGATCTGCCGCAGCTCATCAATCAGGTCTATCAGTCGCTTGTGAATATCGGCAAAGCCCCGGCCGTGGCGACGGAACGGCCGCAGCCTGCTGTCCCCGTCAAAAAATCGATTCACCCCGACTATCTGGTTTGCCTCGAAGACGGCAAGAAGCTCAAAATGCTGAAGCGGCATTTGAAGACTTCCTACAATCTCACGCCCGAGCAATATCGCGAGCGCTGGGGCCTGCCCCCCGATTACCCCATGGTCGCGCCGAATTACGCAAAGCAGCGCAGCAAGCTTGCCAAGGATATCGGCCTTGGGACGCGCGGGCGCCGGGCGCGCGCGGGCTAAACCCTACGCTGCGTGGTGTCATATTCCTGACCATCCCCGCGATATAGGCTCGGCCGGCGGTTTGAGCTATAATCGTGTTAGCCCGCGACCCAAGAGCGTTGGGAAAGCATGACCTCCCGGCTCGAGCAGCTATGCATCGACAAGGGTCTGAAAATGACCGAACAGCGGCGCATCATCGCGCGCGTGCTGTCGGATTCGGCCGACCATCCCGATGTCGAGGCGGTTTATCGCCGCGCCAGCGAAATCGATCCGAAGATCAGCATCGCCACCGTCTATCGGACCGTGCGGCTTTTCCAGGAGGCGAACATTCTGGCGCGCCATGATTTCGGCGATGGCCGCGCACGCTACGAGGAAATGCCGTCCGATCATCACGACCATCTCATCGATCTTCAGACCGGGCGGGTCATCGAGTTCCGCAATGAGGAGATCGAGAAGCTGCAGCGCGACGTCGCAGCGCGACTCGGCTACAAGCTTATCGATCACCGGCTTGAGCTGTTTGCCGTGCCGCTCGACAACGACGCGTCCGGCAAAAAATGAGTCGCGGCGAGGTGACGCGATTGAGTCGTAGGGGGTTGTGACCGAGTTGGGAGAGCGGATCGCGCAGTCGCAGTCTTTCTGTCCGGTGGTCGATGTTCGATTCGGCGCCTTGCAGGTGAGGCTCGCTCAGGATGATGCCGAGATCGACGCGGCCCAGGCGCTGCGCTATCGCGTGTTTTATGAAGAGATGGGAGCGGAGCCGACCGCGGAGATGGCGCAGCGCCGGCGCGATTTCGATCGCTTCGATACGGTATGCGACCACCTCTTGGTGATCGATCATTCGCGCGGCGAGGGCGCGGGCGCGGTGGTTGGAACCTATCGGCTCATTCGCCGCGAGATGGCGGCGCAAAGCGGCGGCTTCTACTCCGCATCGGAATATGATCTTGGCGCCATTCCCGATTATCCGGGCGAAATCTTGGAATTGGGGCGCTCGTGCACGGATGCGTCCGCGCGCAACGGGACGGTGGCGCGACTCATGTGGCGCGGCATCTCCGCCTATGTCTTCCACTATCGGATCGAGGTCATGTTCGGTTGCGCGAGCCTCCACGGGACGGATCCCGATGCGCTCGCCCTGCCGCTCGCTTATCTTCACCACTTTCACGGCGCGCCGCCCGAGCTGCGCATGCGCGCGCTTCCCGAGCGTTATGTCGACATGAACCGGATGGCGAAGGATGCGATCGACCCGACACGGGCGCAAGCGCTTCTGCCGCCCCTCATCAAAGGCTATTTGCGCCTCGGCGGATTCGTCGGCGACGGCGCGGTGATCGATCGTCCCTTCAACACGACGGATGTGTCGATCATCGTCAAGACCGATCTCGTCACCGACAAATATTATCGCCATTACGAGCGGCGCGCGCGCGAAGACGTCGCTGCGGGATGACCGGTCTTCTTCTCCGCGCGGGCCGCATTCTCGCCTATCTCGCGCTCACTTTGCCGGCGATGCCGGTTCAAGCGTTTTTGCTCGCCATCGGCAGCGCTAAGGCGCGACAATTCCCGGTCGCTTATCATCGCTTGAGCTGCCGCATTCTTGGCATCGTGCTGACGGAGCACGGCGAGCAGTCGCGCCATCGGCCGACCTTGTTCGTCGCCAATCACAGCTCCTATCTCGATATCGAGATTCTGGGCGCCGCGATCGCCGGCAGCTTCATCTCCAAGGCCGAGGTGGCGCGCTGGCCGATGTTCGGCTGGCTCGCCCGCCTGCAGCGCACGGTTTTCATCGAGCGCGCCGACCGTGCCGGCGCGGCGCGGCAGCGCGACGAGATCCGCCGCCGTCTCGATGCGGGCGATAATTTGATTCTCTTTCCCGAGGGCACCAGCAACGACGGCCTTCACCTCCTGCCGTTCAAGACGACGCTTTTTGCCGCGGCCGAGGATGAGCGCGTCCTGGTGCAGCCGGTCACGATCGCCTATCTGCTGCTTGACGGTATTCCGCTCGGACGGTTCTATCGCCCGTTCTTCGCCTGGTATGGCGATATGAGCATGGGACCGCATCTTTGGAGATTTCTGGGCTTGGGACAATTGACGGTGGCGATTTACTACCACGCGCCGGTGCAGCTCAAGGATTTCGCGTCGCGCAAAGCCTTGGCCGATCATTGCCGGCGCGAAATCGCACAGGGGCTTGCGCAGGCTCTGGCCGGGCGCGGCGATCGGACGGCGGCCGAAATGCCCAGCACGCCGGCCCTTGCGGCGCAGTGATGTAAAGAGAGAACCCTGGGCGCCGTGTCTCGCAAGCTCTATATAAAAACTTACGGTTGTCAGATGAACGTCTACGACTCCGCCCGCATGGCGGAGGTTCTGGCACCTTTGGGCTACGCCTCGACCGATAAGCCGGACGAGGCGGATATGATTTTGCTCAATACCTGCCACATTCGCGAAAAGGCAGCAGAGAAGCTGTTCTCGGATCTTGGCCGTTTGCGGCAATTGAAGGTGCGCGAGGCGCAAGCCGGCCGCACGCTCATCCTCGGCGTCGCCGGCTGCGTTGCTCAGGCCGAGGGCGCGGAGATATTGGCGCGCGCCCCTCATGTCGATCTCGTGCTCGGACCGCAGACCTATCATCGCCTGCCCGACATGGTCGCGCGCCTCACGCACGGCCGCGGCCCGGTGCTCGACACCGAATTTCCGGCCGAGGCGAAATTCGATTTCCTGCCAGAGAGCGATGCGCCGCAAGGCGTCACGGCGTTTCTCTCGATCCAGGAAGGTTGCGATAAATTCTGCACCTTCTGCGTCGTGCCCTACACGCGCGGCGCCGAGTTCTCGCGCCCGGCCGCCTCGATTCTCGCCGAAGCGCGCCGCCTCATCGCCGCGGGCGCGCGCGAGTTGACGCTGCTCGGCCAGAACGTCAACGCCTACCACGGCGCGGGGCTGGATGGCACGGAATGGGGCCTCGGCAAGCTCATCCGGGCGCTCGCCGAGGAGCCGGGTCTCGCGCGCCTGCGCTATACGACGTCGCATCCACGCGATATGGATGACGCGCTCGTCGCCGCGCATCGCGACGTCCCGGCCCTGATGCCGTTTCTCCATCTGCCGGTGCAATCGGGATCCGATCGCGTGCTCGCGGCGATGAATCGCCGCCACAGCGCCGCGGATTATCGCCGCATCGTCGATCGCTTGCGCGCGGCACGGCCCGACCTTGCGCTGTCGTCGGATTTCATCGTCGGCTTCCCGGGCGAGACCGACGCCGATTTCGCGGCGACGCTCGCGCTCGTGCGCGATGTTGGCTTTGCCCAGGCGTTCTCGTTCAAGTACAGCCCCCGTCCCGGGACGCCGGCCGCGCAGTCGGCCGACCAGCTGCCCGACGAGGTGAAGAGCGAGCGCCTGCAAATTCTGCAGGAGCTGCTCGAGCGGAGCCAGCGCGACTTCAACCTGTCATATCAAAATCGTACGCTGCCCGTGCTTTTCGATCGGCCGGGGCGCCATCCCGGCCAGCTGGTGGGACGGAGCCCCTTCATGCAACTGGTTCATGCGCAGGCGCCGTTGCGGTGCCAGGGGCAGGTCGTGTCGGTGCGCATCACCGGCATCGGTCCCAACAGCCTTGCAGGCGAAGTGGAGACGGCGGAGGTAACGGCGTGATCGAGAACGGCGAGCGCCTGCAGATGCATTTTGACGACAATTCGTTGCTCCCGCAGCTCTATGGCGAACGCGATCGCAATCTCGACCGGATCGAGCGCGAACTCGGCGTCTCCTTGGTCTCGCGCGGCAACCGGCTGGCGATCGCGGGGCCGCAAGGCAGCGCCGACGTGGCGCGCAATGCGCTGCAAAGCCTCTATCAACGCTTGAAGCGCGGACTCGAGGTCGATGCCGCCGCGGTCGATGCCGCGTTGAAGCGCGCGAGCCTGCAGGCCGACGAGCAATGGGGCGAGGGCGAAGAGATCCGGACGCGCAAGCGCCGCATCAGTCCGCGCAGCGCCAATCAGGCGGCCTATATCAAGGCGTTGCGCACGCACGAGCTGGTCTTCGGCCTTGGTCCCGCCGGCACGGGCAAGACCTATCTCGCCGTCGCCATGGCGGTCGATATGTTGATGGCGGGCGGCGTCGAACGCATCATCCTGTCGCGGCCGGCGGTCGAGGCTGGCGAGCGCTTGGGCTTCCTGCCCGGCGATCTGCGCGAGAAAGTCGATCCCTATCTGCGGCCGCTTTACGATGCGCTCTACGACATGCTGCCCGGCGATCAGGTGATAAAGCGGTTGAGCGACGGCGTGATCGAGATCGCGCCCCTCGCCTTCATGCGCGGGCGCACGCTCGCCAACGCCTTCGTCATTCTCGACGAGGCGCAGAACACGACGCCCGTGCAGATGAAGATGTTCCTGACGCGGCTGGGCGAGCATTCGCGCATGGCCGTGACGGGCGATCTGTCGCAAGTCGATCTGCCGCCGAAGACACGCTCGGGGCTCGCCGATGCGCTCGAGACCTTGGAGGGCGAAAGCGGTATCGCGCGCGTCCATTTCACCGATGCTGATGTCGTTCGCCATCCGCTCGTGTCGCGGATCGTGCGTGCCTATGACCGGCGCGATCGCAAAGCGCGCCGCAAGAAAGACGATGAATCCGGATCCTGACCCATCGCGTTTGGTCGTCGACCTCGCCGTTCCCGTTGCCGCGTGGCGACGCGCTTTGCCCGACGTCGAAGCAATCGTGCGTGAAGCAGCGCGCGCGGCGGTCGAAGGCGCGGACCAAGATCTCGGCGCCGCCGAGCTCTCGCTTCTTC
Source organism: uncultured Rhizobiaceae bacterium (assembly GCA_964391905.1). GTDB lineage: Bacteria > Pseudomonadota > Alphaproteobacteria > ATCC43930 > CGMCC-115725 > CAIKMD01. The sequence goes on along the minus strand of CAYMNX010000278.1, from coordinate 1,347 downwards.
TGACCGATGACGCGGAAGTTACCGCGCTCAACGAGCGCTGGCGCGGCCGCGTCGGCCCCACCAACGTGCTTGCTTTCGCCTCCGAGGAGCGCCCGGTGCCGCCCGCGCCGCTCCTTCTCGGCGATGTCGTGCTCGCCTATGAGACGGTTGTGCGCGAGGCGGGCGAGCAGGGCAAGTCTTTGGCCGATCATCTCCGCCATCTCGTAATCCATGGCGTCCTGCATCTCTTGGGCTATGATCATGACGCGGACGGCCCGGCGCAGCGTATGGAAGCCCTCGAGACGCGGATTCTCGCAACGCTCGGCGTGGCCGATCCCTATCGCGTGGGCGAGGACGCCAATGGCTGACACCGACGCTCAACGGACGCCCGAAGAACAGGAAGAAGGCCCGCTTCAAGGTCTGCGCCACTGGCTGCGACAGTTGCGAGGCGAGCCCGAACGCGCGCCGAGTCTTCGCGCGGCGCTCACGGAGATGCTCGAGGAGCACGACGCGACGCAGCCGATCGACCCGCATGAGCGGACGCTGCTCGTCAACATTCTGAAGCTCCACGAGCAGACCGCCGCCGATATCATGGTCCCTCGCATCGACATCATCGCGCTCGACGTCGAGACGCCGTTTGCCGAGGCGACGAAACAGATCGTCGAATACGGTCACTCCCGCGTACCGATCTATCGCGAGACGCTCGACGATGTCGTCGGCATGATCCACATCAAGGATCTGCTGCCTTATGCGGTCGACGGCCGCACGGTGACGCTCCGTGACATCACGCGCAAGCTGCTGTTCGTCGCGCCAACCATGCCGCTCCTTGATCTGCTGCTGCAAATGCGCTTGTCGCGCGTCCATATGGCGATCGTCGTCGACGAGTTCGGCGGCACCGACGGACTCGTCACGATCGAAGACGTGATCGAAGAGATCGTCGGCGAGATCGAGGACGAGCATGACGACGCCGATCAGCCGAAACTCGTGCTTCGTCCGGACGGCACATTGCTCGCGCCGGGCCGGACGCCGCTGGCGGCGCTCGAGCCCTACGCCAAGGGGGAGTTGCTGCCGGAAGGGATGGAGGAAGGCGTGACCACGGTGGGCGGCCTGGTCGTGGCCCTGGCAGGACGGGTGCCGGCGCGCGGCGAGATCGTGCAGCATCCGCTCGGCTTCGACTTCGAAATTCTCGACGCGGATCCGCGACGCGTCAAACGCTTGAGACTGCGCGGGCTTCCGAGCACGCCGCCGTCGCATGGGTAGATCCTCGACCTTTGAATTGCGCGGCAGCGCCGGGCCTGCCGCGCCGCTGCAGCGTTGCGCGCTGTGGCTCGCCGAGCTGCGCGGCTGGCGGCGGCACGCCACGGCCTT
>CAYMNX010000277.1:0-1527 GCA_964391905.1 uncultured Rhizobiaceae bacterium | reverse complement strand
ATGGCGTTGCACAGCGCCGGGATGACCGGCGGCAGCGCCGGCTCGCCGAGGCCGGTCGGCGGATGGTCGGTCGCGATGAAATGCACCTCGACCGGGGGGACCTGATCCATGCGCAGCGGCCGTACCGTGTCGAAATTGGCTTGGACGACGCGACCGCGATCGATGGTAGCAGCCTGGCCCAGCGCCGCGCCCAAGCCGTCGAGCGCCGCGCCCTGCACCTGATTCTCGGCGCCGCTCGGATTGATGATCTGGCTGCCGACATCGGCAGCGATCCAGACGTGATCGAGCTTGATGCTGCCCGAGGGCGCCACGGTCGCCTGCACCACTTCGGCGAAATAGCCGAGATGGCTGAAATAGAAGGCGGCACCCATGCCGCTGCGCTGCGGCAGCGCGTGGCGGCGCGACCAGCCCGACATTTCCGCGACTTTCTGCAGAACGTCATGCATGCGCCCGGTATCGAAATCGCGCAGCGCATCGGGCTTGCCGCTCGAATTGACGATCACGCGCCGCTCGCCCAGGAGATCGAGGCGGAACGCGATCGGATCCTTCCCGGCCTGATGCGCGACCTCGTCGATGAAGGATTGAAAGGCAAAAGCCAGCGCGTTGGAACGCGGCGCGCGCATCGGCCCGGTCGGCACGCCCGATTCCATCACCGACTGGCCGTATTCGAGATGCGGAACGAGCACCGCCGGGAATTCATTCGCGTCCATATTCGCCGAATCGGCTGGCTTGCCGCCCTTGCCGAAGGTGACGAAGTGGTCGCTGAAGGCGATAAGCTTGCCGTCCTTGTCGAGCCCGCCCTTGAAGAAATGGAAGCCGGCCGGGCGATAGAAATCATGCTGCATGTCGTCCTGGCGGTTCCACAACAGCTTCACCGGCGCGCCGACCTGTTTCGAGATCCAGGCCGCCTCGGCCATGAAATCGTTGCGCAGCCGACGCCCGAAGCCGCCGCCGATCCGCGTTATGTTGACGGTGATGTCGCTCTCGGCGATGCCGAGACTCCGCGCCACCAGCGTCGCCCCGGGGCCAGGGTCCTGGGTCGGGGCCCAGAACACGACCTTGCCGTTCTGGAAATGCGCGGTGCAATTCTGCGGCTCGAGATCGATATGGGAGAGGAACGGATAGGCATAGGCCGCGTCGATCACATGCGCCGCGCCCTTCATGGCGGTTGCGACATCGCCGTCGCGCCGCAGATAGGAGGCGGGCGTCCCCTGAGCGAGCTTTGCCGCATCCGCGGCAAAGCGCTCGCTGCTCTGCGCCGCGTTGGCGCCCTCGTCCCAGGCGATCTTGAGCTTGTCGCGCGCCTTCGACGCCGCCCACCAGCTCTTGGCAACGATGGCGACGCCGTCGCTCAGCCCTTGCGAATCGCCGTGGCGGTTGGCCTCGCTGGCCTTGATGATGAAGGCGTCGCGCACGCCCGGCAGCGCCTTCACCTCGTCGAGATTGGCGCTCGCCACCTTGCCGCCGAAGACGGGGCATTTCTGGAAGACGGCGTAGAGCATGCCCGGTACCGTGACATCGATGCCG